>JAADGT010000063.1 GCA_013152215.1 Deltaproteobacteria bacterium | reverse complement strand
TGCGGCCCGACGCGGCCGAGGCCGTGCTGCTGGGCCGGTGGGCGTGGGAGCGCATCGCGAGGGACCCAGATGGAACCGACGACCTGGCACAGGCTCACCGTATCGGCCCCCCCTGAGGTGCGAGAAGCCCTGGCCGCGCTGCTGGTGGACTGGGGCGCGGCCGGCACGGCCGAGGAAACCGGGGCCCTGTCCGCCTGGTTTCGGCCGGAGAACCGACCGGAGATCCAGGCCCGGCTGGAGCGCTACGCCCTGGACCTGGGGGCGCCCGTGGGGTGGAGGTGGGACGACGAACCCGAGGACGGTTGGCGGGACCGATGGAAGGCGTTCTACCGCCCCGCGAGGATCTCGGAGCGGCTTGGGGTGTGTCCCACCTGGGAGGAGTGGCCCGGGAGCGACCCCGGGGTCCGGGTGATCCGGCTCGATCCGGGCCGGGCCTTCGGCACCGGCACCCACGAGACCACCCGGCTGTGCCTGGGGCTCCTGGACCGGGCGCTCTCGGCCCGGCCCGGCGCCGAGGTCCTGGACGTGGGGTGCGGCTCGGGCATCCTGTCCATCGGCGCCCTCCTGCTGGGCGCCAGGAGGGCCGTGGCCCTCGACATCGACCCCATGGCGGCCCAGGCGGCTCGGGAGAACGCCCGCCGCAACGGCGTGGACGACCGCCTGCGGGTGGTGGCCGGGGACCTGCGGGCCGTGGGCGGGACCTACCCCCTGGTGGTGGCCAACATCCTGTACCAGGTGCTCTTGGGGCTCGCGCCCGAGCTCTCCGCACGGGTCGAGCCGGGCGGCGCCCTGATCCTCTCCGGGCTCCTCACCCAGGAGGCGGCGTCGGCCGAAGCGGTGTACGGGGCGCTGGGGCTCCGGCCCGAGAGCCGGGAGGTGGAGGGGGAGTGGGCTGCCGTGGTGCTGCGGCGATCTTCTTGACCCGGCGGTCAAAGCCAGGGGGGCATGGGGTCTGCCGGAGAGCCGGGCGCGGCTCCTTAGCTCGCCGCCCAGCGCGCTCCCCTTTCAGCCGCTGGCGGCCCGGGTCTCCGGGGCATCGGGCTCCAGGTCGGGCCAGCGGGGGGCGTTGTCCAGGAACACCCGGGCCACCTCGGGGTCGAACTGGGTGCCCGCGCACCGCTCGATCTCCTCGTAAGCCACCTCGTTGGGCAACCCCTGACGGTAGGGCCGATCCGAGGTCATGGCATCGAAGGTGTCGGCCACGGCCAGGATGCGGGCCCCCAGGGGCAAGGCGCCGCCCCTGAGCCCATCGGGGTAGCCCCGGCCGTCGATCCGTTCGTGGTGGTGCCGAATGATGGCCAGGGTCTCCTCCATGGCCCGGATCTCCCGCACGATCTCGGTGCCCACTTCGGGATGGCGTTGGATCAAGCGGAACTCGTCGTCGTCCAGGCGGGCGGGCTTGTTCAACACGGCGCTGGGCACCCCGATCTTGCCCACGTCGTGGAGCACGGCGGCCCGCACCACCACGTCCACTTCGGCCGGCGAAAGGCCTAAGGCCTGGGCGATCAGCCGGCTGTAGTGGGTCACCCGGTCCGAATGGCCCCGGGTGTAGGGGTCTTTGGCCTCGATCGCCCCCGCCAGGGCCCGGATCGACTCGTTGACCGTGCGGCGCAGCCCTTCCAGAAGCCGCGCCTTCTCCAGCGCCACCGCCACCTGCCGGCCCAGCGTGACCACGAGCCGCTCGTCGTGGGGGCCGAACCGTCCAGCCGGATCGTCACCCCCGAAGTTCAGCACCCCCAGGGGCTCGTCCTGGCCGAACAGCGGCACGCTCAGGATCGACCGAGGCCGGTACCGGACCCCCTCTTCCGCATCCTCGAACCGGCCGTTCTCCTGGATATCCGACACGAGGATCGGTCGCCGTTCGGCCAGGGCGTGCCGGGCCACGCGGCTGTCCTCCAATGGGAACTCGAGCCCCCGGATTCGCTCCCGCCGCGGGCCCACGGCCTCCACCACCCGGAGCCGGTCCGGCCCGTCCAAGAGCAGCAGGGAGCCGGTGGTGGCCCCCAGGAACCGGCTCATCTCGCCCAGCGCCACGTGGAGGGCCTGCTCCAGGCTCTCGGAGCCGTGGAGCTTCTCCACGATGCCGTACAGGATCTGGAGACGCCTCTCGTGGCTGCGACGTTGGGCCCGGTCCTTGCGGGCCTCGGCCTCCAGCAGCGCCACCCGACGGCGATCGGCCTCCTCCTGGAGCCAGCGGGCCGACAGATGCTCGGCCAGGGAGCGGCGAAGGGCGTCGGTGGCGGGGAGCGGCAGGGTGAGACAGTGGTCGGGCCGGGCCCATGCCCCGAGGTCGTCGTGCGCCGGGAGGGTGTCGGCCGGGCCCTCCAGCACCAGGAAGAGGTCCGGGGCGGTGCGAAACAGGTCGTCCACCTCCTCCCGACCCCACCCCTGGCCCCAGGCGGCGAAGCACACCGCGTAGGGATCGTCCTCGGCCCGGGCTGCCTCGATCCGGTCCAAGGCGGCGCGGGGCTGCGCCTCGGTGTCCACCCGGTACGCCCCCGCAGGGAACGCGCCCGGCCGGGCCTCCCGCGAAACCCAGAGAATCCTCGCCACCCTTCCCGCCTCCATGCGACCCCTCCCCCCGCGTTCCACCCAACCCAACCTTTATGCGGATCGACCGGATGGGCCCCGGACTTGAGGCGGTCGGACGGGCCTTGCGCTTTTTCCGATCCGCCCTACATTCCCGGTCTGTATCCTTTCGGCCGGGCGAGCATCCAACCGGGCGCAGGCAAGGGCAGACCGATCGACATCGCAAAGGGAGGAGGTCCCATGGGCCGCAAGATCACCCAGTTTGCCGTGAACCACCCCAAATGGGTCGTTTTCCTGGCCGTGCTCGCCACTGCAATCTCGCTGGTGCGGGTTCACACGATCCGGGTGGACACCGACCCCGAGAACATGCTGAGCGAGCAGGAATCGGTCCGGGTTTTCCACAACCAGACCAAGCGCGAGTTCGCCCTGTCCGACATGATCGTTCTCGGCGTGGTGAACGAGAAGGACCCGGATGGGGTGTTCAACCCCGAGACCTTGGGCAAGATCTACCGGATCACCGACGGCATCAAGAAGATCGACGGCGTGGTCACGGCGGACCTTATGGCCCCGAGCACGGTGGACGACATCCTCCAGGCCGGGCTGGGCTCGGTGCGGTTCCAGTACCTGATGGAGCGGCCACCCAAGGACCGGGACGAGGCGCTGCACATCCGGGACCGGGCCATGGCCAACCCCCTCCTCAAGGGCACGTTGGTGAGCGAGGACGGCAAGGCCCTGGCGATCTACGTGCCCATCGAGAAGAAGAGCATCGCCCACCGGGTGAGCCAGCAGATCCGGGAGCTGATCGCGGCCGAGCCGCCCGGACCCGAGCAGTACCACATCACCGGTCTGCCCGTGGCCGAGGACACCTTCGGGGTCGAGATGTTCAAGCAGATGGCCATCTCGGCGCCGCTGGCCGGGCTGATCATCTTCCTGCTCATGCTCTTCTTCTTCCGGAAGCTTACCCTGGTGATCTCCCCCATGGTGGTGGCCATGCTCACGGTGATCTTCACCATGGGCGCGCTGATCAGCACCGGCCACACCGTGCACATCATGAGCTCCATGATCCCGATCTTCCTGATGCCGATCTCGGTGGTGGACTCGGTTCACATTCTCTCCGTGTTCTTCGACCGATATCAGCAGTACAAGGACCGGAAGAAGACCTTGCACGTGGTGATGCGCGAGCTGTTCATGCCCATGCTCTACACCAGCCTCACCACGGCGGCCGGGTTTGCGAGTCTGGCCCTCACTCCGATCCCGCCGGTGCAGGTGTTCGGCCTGTTCGTGGCCCTGGGGGTGGGCATCGCCTGGATCTTCACCGTCACCGTGGTGCCGGCCTACATCCTGCTGTTCATCCCGGAGCGCAAGCTCGAGAACTTCGGGGCCACGGCCCACGGCGAAGAGGACGAGGGCCACTCGCCCCTGGCCCGGATCCTGGTGTGGGGTGGCCGCATCACCCGGGAGCACGCCAAGCTCTGGCTGGGGCTCACCGGCGTGGTGCTCGCCATCTCGGCCTACGGCATCACCCGGATCCAGATCAACGACAACCCGGTGAAATGGTTCACCAAGAACCACCCCATCCGGGTGGCCGACCGCGTGCTCAACGCCCACTTCGGCGGCACCTACGAGGCCTACCTGGTGCTCCAGCCCCCGGCCTCGCCCGAGACCCTGCGGGCCGCCCTAGAGCCCGTGCGCACCTTCCTGTCAGAGGAGACCGCCACGGCTGTGGATCCCGAGGTGCGCCAGGTGGTGGGCGAGCTCCAGGCGAAGCTGGCCGAGCTCGAGGCCAAGGAGGCCCAGGCCGACGAGCCGAACCCCGTGCGGGTGGTCGAGGCCCTGGCCAACGAGCTGAACCGGCTCTACGACACCGTACCCGAGGACCGGACCGCGGTGCTCGACACCCTCGACATCCTGGCCGATGGATTGGAGGATCAGCGCACGGCGCTGCACACCTTCAAGAGCCCCGAGGTGCTCCGGTGGGTGGAGGGGCTCCAGAAGTACCTGTCCAGCCACCAGATCGTGGGCAAGACCAACGCGCTCACCGACGTGGTCAAGAAGGTCTACATGGAGCTGTTGGGGGGCAAACCGGAAGCCCTGCGCATCCCGGACACGCCCCAGGCCGTGGCCCAGACCATCCTGTCGTTCCAGGGCAGCCACGACCCCGAGGACGTGTGGCACCTGGTGACCCCGGACTTCCGCAAGCTCAACATCTGGTTCCAGCTCAAGAGCGGCGACAACAAGGACATGGAGGCGGTGGTCCGGGAGGTGGAGCGGTACTTCCAGGAGAACCCGCCGCCCGTGGAGCTCTCCCACGCATGGGCCGGGCTCACCTACCTGAACGTGGTGTGGCAGGACAAGATGGTCAAGGGCATGCTCTCGAGCCTGCTGGGAAGCTTCGCCATCGTGTTCGTGATGATGGTGTTCCTGTTCCGGTCGGTGCTGTGGGGGCTGCTGTCGATGATCCCCCTGTCGGTCACGATCGCACTCATCTACGGGCTGATCGGCCTCGTGGGCAAGGACTACGACATGCCGGTGGCGGTGCTCTCCAGCCTGACCCTGGGCATGAGCGTGGACTTCGCCATCCACTACATCGAGCGAGCCCGGGAGCTGTTCCGCGAGACCGGATCCTGGGCCAAGACCGCGGCGCTCATGTCCATGGCGCCGGCCCGCGCCATCACCCGCAACGCCATCGTGATCGCGGTGGGCTTCCTGCCGCTCCTGCTGGCGCCCCTGGTGCCCTACAAGACCGTGGGCTTCTTCCTGGCCACCATCATGGGCGTGTCGGGCGTGGCCACCCTGGTGATCATGCCCGCCATGATCCAGGTGCTGCGGGGCCCGTTGTTCCGGAAGGAGCGCCGGGAGCTGGAGGAGAAGGCCGCCGCGTAGCGGTGCCGGACCGTTGGAACAGACAGACCTTTCCGAAAGGAGGTTCCCCATGAAACGCTTTGCAGTCGCAGCCGCGCTGAGCCTGCTCGTGCTCCCCACGCTTCGGGCCCAGGCCCTGTCGGTGGACGAGATCGTCCAGAAAGCCAACCTGGCCAGCTACTACGCGGGCGACGACGGCATGGCCCGGGCCGAGATGGTCATCTACGACAAGCAGGGCCGCACCCGGGAGCGGGAGTTCACGATCCTGCGCAAGGACAAGGAGGACGGCGGCGAGCAGTTCTACTACGTGTACTTCCACCGCCCGGGCGACGTCCGCAAGACCGTGTTCCTGGTGCACAAGTATCTGGACCGGGACGACGACCGCTGGCTGTACCTGCCGGCGCTCGACCTGGTGAAGCGGATCGCCGCCTCGGACAAGCGCACCAGCTTCGTGGGGTCCCACTTCTTCTACGAGGACGTGTCGGGCCGCAGCCCGGCCGACGACACCCACACCCTCAAGGAGGAGACCGACCGGTACTACGTGCTGGACAACGTGCCCAAGGACCCCTCCACCGTGGAGTTCACCCACTATCTGGTATGGATCGACAAGACCACCTTCCTGCCCATGAAGGCCGAGTACTACGACGGCCAGGGCAAGGTATACCGCCGGATGGAGGTGCTGGAGGTCAAGGAGATCCAGGGCATCCCCACGGTCACCAAGGCCAAGATGAGCGACCTCAACACGGGCGGGTACACCGAGATGACCTTCAAGAAGATCGAGTACAACAAGGGCATCCCGGACCGCATCTTCACCGAGCGCTACCTGCGCAAACCCCCGCGGAAGTACATCCGGAGGAGGTAGGCTGGGAAGCTGGGAAGCGGGGAGGCTAGGAGGCTGGCGAGGCCGAGCCGCCCCGCCCCAACGATTCACGATTTACGATTCACGGCCGTTCCCAACGACCGACGACCGACCAGAGGAGTCCTTCCATGCGAAAGTGGATGTGGACCGCACTGCTCGCAGCCCTGGCCGCCGGGCCGGCCGCGGCCCAGGAGCTGCCGTTCCATGGGTTCGTGGAGGCGGCCGCCGCCTCCCGGGTGGTGGACGACGACACCACGGCCGATGACATGCTTTTGGAGGAGGCCCGGTTCCAGGTGGATCTGATCCACGAGGTGGATGCGGCAACCATGGAGTTCCGGGCCGACTTTCTCCACGACGGGGTGGCCGGAGAGAGCCAACTGGACGTGCGCGAGGCCAACATCGTTCTGACCCCCCTCGAGAGCCTGGACCTCAAGATCGGCCGCCAGGTGCTCACCTGGGGCACCGGGGACCTGATCTTCCTGAACGACCTGTTTCCCAAGGACTGGCAGAGCTTCTTCATCGGCCGGGACGACGAGTACCTGAAAAAGCCCTCGGACGCGGTGCGGGCCTCGTGGTACGGCGAGGTGTTGAACCTGGACGTGGCCTGGAT
>JAADGT010000094.1 GCA_013152215.1 Deltaproteobacteria bacterium | reverse complement strand
CCTCGGTGAAGGTCACGACCGCCAGCGCCCCCCGGGCCCGGGCCGCCGCGCAGGCCGCCTCCAGGTCCTCGATGCACCCGAAGAAGTTGGGGGACTGGACCGCCACGGCGGCCAGGTCCCCCTCGGCGTCCAGGCCCGACAGGTCCGTGCGGCCGTCGGCCGCCCACGGGAGCTCCACGACCTCGTACCCCCCGGGCTCCAGGTAGGTGCGGACCACCTGCCGGTAGGCCGGATGCACGGCCCGCGACAGGGCCACCTGGTGCCGGCGGGTGACCCGGATGGCCAGGAGCAGGGCCTCGGCCAGGGCCGAGGCGCCGTCGTACACCGAGGCGTTGGAGATCTCCATGCCCAGGAGCCGGCTCACCAGGGTCTGGTACTCGTAGATCCCCTGGAGCGTGCCCTGGCTCACCTCGGGCTGGTAGGGGGTGTAGGCGGTGAGGAACTCGGCCCGGGAGAACAGGGGGGGAATGGCGGCCGGCACGTGGTGGTCGTAGGCCCCGGCCCCCAGGAACACCCGGTGGGCCGGGGCCGGTCCGGCGAGCCCGGCCGCGTGGCGCAGGAGCTCCGGCTCGGACAGGGGCTCCGGGAGATCCAGGGGCCGGTCCAGCCGGCAGTCGGAGGGAACGGCGGCGAACAGGTCCTCGAGCCGCCCGGCCCCGACCACCCGGAGCATCTCGGCGATCTCGGCCTCGGTGTGGGGCAGGTAGCGCATCTACGCGATCCCTTCCAGGTGCTCCCGGTAGGCTTCCGCGTCCAGGAGCCCCTCGATCTCCGCCGGGTCGGAGGGCCGCACCAGCACCATCCACCCTCGGTCGTAGGGGCTTTCGTTCACGAGCTGGGGCGCGTCGGAGAGGCCGGCGTTCACCTCCACGATCTCGCCGCCCACCGGAAGGTAGAGCTCCGACACGGCCTTCACCGACTCGACGGTCCCGAACTCCTCCCCCCGGCCCAGGGTCTGGCCGGGCTCGGGCAGCTCCACGTAGACCACGTCGCCCAGCTGGTCCTGGGCGTAGTCGGTGATGCCCACCCGGACGAGGTCTCCCTCGATCCGGGCCCACTCGTGGTCCCGGGTATACCTGAGGTCGTCGGGCAGGATGAGCTCGTCGAGCGTCTTCATGGGGGTTCCTCCGGGCTGGGGGCGGAAGACGGCCGGGTCCGCATCGCCGCGATGGGGAGCCGGGCCGTGCGGTCGGGCCGGATGTCCGAGACGATCTCCACGGGGATCGAGCGTCGGCCGTGGCAGAGCTCGACCCGGGCGCCGGGCGGCAGGGGCTCGTCGACCCGCACGAACCCGCAGCACAGCCCCCGGGGGGTGAACCCGGCGGGGCGGTCCGGGCTCGCCACGCTCACGATCCGCCCCTCCACCCGGTCGATGCCCATGTCGGTGGTGCAGGTGAGCACGGTGCCGAGCGCCCGGCCCGACTCGCTGCGCACCGAGGCCCCGGAAGGGACCTTTCTCGGGTCGAACCCGGCGAAGGGCAGGGTCCAGGCCGCGTCCTCGGCCGCCTCGAGCGCCGCCCGGCCCAGGAACTCCTTGGTGTAGCCGGTGCCCCCCGGCCCGAGCGGCAGGGCGTGGGTCCAGGGGTTTCGCACGAAGGGCCGGCCGCCGAGGTCCTGGTGCGCCAGGGGAAGGACCGCCCCGGTGCGCAGGCTGTCCCGGGCGGCCAGCCCGCAGGGGAGGAGCCCCCTCCCCTCCCCGGCCTCCACCAGATCGGCCCAGATCGCCGGCGCCCGGTGCGCCTCCACGTAGAGCTCGAACCCGAACTCCCCGGTGTAGCCGGTGCGCGACAGGAGGACCGGGGTGCCGTCCCGCCACTGCACCTGTCCCGCCTCGGGGGCCCGGGGGTCGAAGTGCCCCCGGAACCGGAACCAGCCCAGGTCCCGGAACGCCCGGTCCGGGTCGGCCAGGAGGGGCTCGAGCAGCCGCGCGGCGCCGGGGCCCTGCACGTCGATCTTGCCCAGCCGGTCCGTGAGGTCCTCGACCACGGCACCCGGCCCGGGTGCGTGGGCCGTCAGGTGGGCGGCCACCCGGGGGCCCATGCCCGCGTTCACCACCACGAGGAACCGATCCGGGGAGAGGCCGTAGACCACGGCGTCGTCCACCACGTGGCCCCGGGCGTCCAGGAAGACGCCGTAGGTGCACCGCGGCGGATCCCCCACGGGGAGGAGCGCCCCGAGGTCCCGGGTGTGGCAGTGCTGGAGCAGCCCGAAGGCCCCCGGGCCGGACACCCTCAACACGGCCATGTGGCTCGTGTCGAACACGCCCACGGCCGCGAGCACGGCGAGGTGCTCGGCCCGGGCCCCGGCCGGGTACCACAGGGGCATCTCGTACCCGGCGAACTCGGCCGGGTTTGCGCCGTGCCGGCGGTGCCACTGCCCGAGAACCGTGTGCCGGGCCACCGCGGTCCTCACAGCACGTAGGGGACCCGGCCCCGCACGTGGTGGTACACCACCCAGGTCTCGGTGGACTGGATGTCTTGGATCTTGGCCACCTCCTCGGTGTAGAACCGCTTGATCGTCAGCTCGTCGTTCAGGAGCACCGTGAGGATCAGGTCGTACTGGCCGGTCACCACGGCCACCGACACGACCCCCCTGAGCCGTCCGAACTCCTCGGCCTTCTCGACCAGCCTGACCGTCTTGAGCTTGACCCCCACGAGCACCAGGAAGTGGTTGGGGACGGTGTAGGGGTCCACCGTGCCCGTGATCTCCAGGATGCCGGCCCGCTCCATGCGGCGCACGCGGGCGCGCACCGTGTTCTCGGTGACCCCGAGCGCGGCGGCGATCTCCCGGAACGACTTTCGGCCGTCCCTCAGGTGACGGACGATCGCGAGGGCGAGCTCGTCCACGTGGATGTCGCGGGGACCCGAGGTGGGCTTGCGGGCCGAGGCGGCGGTGGGGGGAAAGGTGGGCTCTCGTCTCGACACCGCGGTCCTCCCGAAGGGGCGGCATGGGAGCGTTCGGTGTCAGCCTAGCACGCCTTCTGGATCCGTCAACGATCAATCCGAAAAGTGAGGAAAAAATAGGTAGGAAGGCCGTCAGGAGCTGAAAAGCACACTTAGGCGGGGCGAAAGAGGTTCGTCGCCATCCGGGGGCCGCCCCTCAACCGAGCAGGAGCACCCCGAAGCACAGGAACCGGCCCCCAGGCCGGGGGTCGATGCCGTGGCGCTCCAGGGCCTCGAGCACCGCCACCCCGCAGGCCTCGAGCGAGGGGAACGCTCCGGTCGGATGGCGGCACGCGCGGGTGTCGCACGCCTCGCACAGGTCGCAGTGGCCGGCGCCCAGGGCGGCGGCCTTCCAGTGGCCGGCCCGGAACGCCTCGGACCGCAGCTCCCGCAGCACCCGGTTCACCCCGGGGTGGTCGGCCGCGGCCACCCAGAGGCCGCTCCGGTACTCCGAGAGCATCCGCTCGGTCAGATCCAGCTCCGGCGCGTGGGGCGGGCAGGTGAGCCACCGGCCGTGGTCCGGGCAGCCGTACCGGCAGTGGAACCGCACCCAAGCGCGTACCGGGATCCGGGCCGGATCGGCCGGCCACGCCCCCAGGGCCCCCAGCTCGAGCGCCCGCTCCGCCAGGGCGTTGGTGGCGATGCCCCTCATCCCCACCTCCCCAGCGCCACCACCACCAGCACGGCCAGGGCCACCACCAGGTTCACGTAGGCCAGCGCCAGCAGGGTGCGCGCGTACCACCGACCCGCCTGGTCCTCGGTGACGGGCCACGAGGGGAACCCCTCGAGCTTCTCGGTGCCGTGGGGCGCCTGCTCCAGGGCCCGGGTCAGGTCCTCGCCGGCCCGATGTCTGCGGAAGTGGACCCCCCCGGCCCAGCGGGGGCTCCGGGTCAGGTCGTACACGCGGTCACCCACCCGCACCCAGGCGGGCCTGCCGTCGGTGCCGTCGTGCTCCTGCCACCCCGTGCGGGCGCGGCGAAGCCTGGGGCTGAGAACCCGGGTGACCACCGCGGCCGACGCCACCAGGAACAGGTACAGCCCGATCTTCACCAGGAGCAGCCGGCCCGACCGGGTCGAGACCAGGGTCCCCAGGGAGCCGAACCGCAGGAACGTGAGCGGAACGCCCGTGAGGCCCAACAGGGCCATGCACGCCCATGCCAGGCGCATCTCGGTCTTGGGGAGCCCCCCGAGGGCATAGTGGGGCCGGAGCACCAGGTGCACGTAGAAGATGGTGCCCAGCCAGATCACCGCGGTGACGAGGTGGGTGAGCCCCAGCCCGAACCGCAGCCAACGGACCGGCCGGCCCCGGGTCGGCGCGGTCGTGCCGGCCGGGATGGGCCAGCGGAACCCCCCGGCCTGGAACGCGGCGCCGGTGGGGGTGAGGAGCCCCCCGCCGCCGGGGTCCACGTGACACACGCCGCACGCCTGTCCGGAACGCTCGGCATACTCCTCGGTGGCAACGGCCGTCACCGGCCAGGCGAGCACGACCATGAGCGCGGCCGCCACGGCCAGAAGAAAGCTCCGGTAGCTCGCGAGACGGCCCGTTTGCGAAAAGGCAGCTTGCACGAGCTCGCGCACTGCTTCGGCAGCGGAGCGTGGGGCCGGCTTCCGGCCGCGCGCGAGGCCGGGCATGGGGTTTGCCGCGCAGGCACAAAACACGGGGGCTGGGGTCATCACGGTTCCGTGCATGGGGGTACCTTTTCGCGGTTCGGATGCAGGAGCCGCGCGCGGCACTCCTACCGAAGGCCCAGAGCCCTTGTAGCATCAGGCCCGGCGGCCGCACAAGGCGACCGACCGGGCCGCGTCCGCCGGACCCTGGCGAGATTGACCGGGAGCGGCTGCGGAGGGTAGCTTGCCCCGGATCGGGAGCCCCGGCGGCCGGCCGTCGGGGAGGCGCGCCGGTTTCACCGCCGCGTCGAACCGGAACCTTTCCCTCGGCCAAGCTGGGGGAACCGGAGGAAGACCCATGGAGCCCATGGAGAAGATGCTCGACCACTACCGGTACGGACCGGCCGACGAGGCCAACCGGGAGCGGCTGCGTGCCCTGCTCCTCCCCGAGGCCGACCGGTTCGCAGAGGCCCTGTTCGGCTACATGGCCTCCGACCCCTACACCCTGTCGTTCTTTCCCACCGAGGAGGCGGTACGAAGGCGCAAGGCCATCAGTCGCACCTGGTTCCAAGCCCTCCTGACCGACCCCCTGGACGAGGACCACCTGAAACGTCTCCACCGGGCCGGTAAGACCCACCTGGACATCGGGCTGCCCGGCCACTACGTGAGCGCCGCCATGAGTTTCGTGCGCGGCTACTGCCACGAGCGGGTGGCCGCCCTGGCGGCCGACCCCGACGAGGCCCGAGCCCTCACGGCCACCGTGGACAAGCTCCTCGACCTGAACCTCGACGTCATGACCGAGGCGTACCGCGAGGAGGAGCTGCGCCGGGTGTTCCTGTCGAAGCGCACCGAGACCGCCCTGATCCGCTGGGTCGAGCGGCTGACGCACGGGCTGAACCTGCTGCTGGTGGTGGGGCTCGTGGCCATGACCGGCGCCATCGCCGCCTTGTTCGTGTCGGACGTGATCCAGGTGCCCGCGGGGCGCCTCGACGTGGGGGTGGTCAAGGCCCTGGGGTCGCTCCTCATCCTGTGGATGATGATCGAGCTGCTCCACGCCGAGGTGCGCTACCTCCGGGGGGGCCGGTTCACCCTGAGGGTGTTCCTGGAGCTGGCCCTGGTGGCGTTCATCCGAAAGCTGTTCGTGGCGGCCCTGGAGAAGTCCGATCCCGTGGACTTCGGCCTGATCCTGGCGAGCCTCCTCGTCCTCGGGGCCCTGTTCTTCCTGATGGCCCGAACGGATCGCCAGGAGGGCGTGGAGTGACCCCCCGGCCCGGCGGGTAGCCGGCCGCCCCCTCCTCCCCTTACTCCGACCGAACCCTCGACAAGGGCGGCGAGAAAGCCGTCCACGAGTCCGATACGCGGCCCCCGAGAGCCTGCCCCACGCCCGCGGCGGGGTGGGAGGGAGCCGGCGGTCAGGCCTTGCTCAGGCGGACCGTCGTGGAGAACAGCCGCTCCTTGGCGAACACGATCGGGAGCCCTTCGAGCTCGAACTCCACGGACACCGTCTGGAACCCCCGGAACGAGTACACCTGGTAGTCGGCGCCCACGATCATCGAGGGGCAGGAGATGTGGGTGATGCCGTAGCGCTCGCCGCTCAGCTCCCCCTTGATCCGGCCCGCCACGATGTTGGTGATCTCGGCGGCCGCATCGAACACGTCGGCGCTGTACCCCTCCACCTCGGCCCCGAGGAACTGCCGGGCCAGGAACAGCACCCCCTCCCGCGAGAGGTGCAGGGTCACGGTGCCGTTCCGCCGGCCCACCAGCCCCACCACCACCGCGATCTCCTGGCCCCTGGGGCCCACCGTGGACCAGCCCACCGGCCGGGGGTCGAGCCCGGCCATCTGGAACCCGGCCTTGGTGCTGCGCACCACCGCATCCAGCAGGTGGGGATCCACCTCGATCGACAACTCGCTCATGGGCATCGCTCCCGAAGCAGGGTTGGCGTCTCCCAGCCCGTTTCGGGTCGCGAGGGGCGGAACTTGAGGCAGCCCCGGGGGCTCACGCGGGGCGGTCGCAGGGCCCGGCCTCCCGGCTCCGCCGGATCAGGAGCTCCACGCACATCCGGATGTTCGAGGGGCTGTAGCAGGTGAGCTCGTCCCGGTACACCCGGACGAACAGCCGCTCCGCCAGGTCCTCGTCCGAGCCCCGGTGGGCGAGCACCCGTTCCCGCAGGGCCTCGGCAGCGTCCCGGGCCGCTGCCACCGCCTCGCGGGCGGCCGGCCCGGCCAGGGCGCCCAGGTGCCCCAGGCCCAGCACCTCGGGGCCGGAGGCCCGGATCCGCTCGAGGGTGTCGAGGTACGGCCCGTACCCGGTGAAGTAGAGGGGCATGAACCCGCCGCGGCCGTACCGAAAGCCCAGCAGTCCGACACGAACAGGGCACCCCGTTCCGGCACGCGGACCACCAGGTTTCCCGGCGCATGGCCGCCCGCCACCCACAGCTCGAGGGTCAGCCCGCCCAGGTCGATCCGGGCCCCCTCCCCCACCTCCCGCGCCCCCGACAGGTCCGGCGGGCCCTCGAGCGCAGGACCGGCCACCGCGTCCTCCCCCGAGGCCAGGGCCTCGGCCATGTAGCGATCCTCCGCCACGAACCCGGCCGCGGCCTTGGGATGGCCCACGAACCCCGGTGCGCCCGGCCCCACGACCACCTCGGCGCCGGGGAACCGCTCCCGCAAGGCTCCCAGACCGCTCAGGTGGTCGGTGTGGGGGTGGGTCACCACGAGCAGATCCGGGACCACGCCGAGGGCCTCCAGCTCGCCGACCAGCCGGGGGGCCACCGCCGAGATGCCCACCTCGACCAGGGCC
Organism: Deltaproteobacteria bacterium; assembly: GCA_013152215.1. GTDB lineage: Bacteria > Desulfobacterota > Deferrisomatia > Deferrisomatales > Deferrisomataceae > Deferrisoma. The sequence goes on along the minus strand of JAADGT010000094.1, from coordinate 2,228 downwards.
GCCCGGTCCGCGCCCCGCACCAGGTACGAGTTGAACAGGGGATGACCCAGCTCCCAGATGCTCTCACACAGCCGTTTCACGGGCGAACACCTCCGATCGTAAGGCTTTTTGTTGTGCCTTGGGCCCAGGCCGTCTCACCCACCCCCAAGGCGTCGGGCCTCCAGGGCCCGGACCATGTCGGTGAGGGTGGCATAGTGGGGCACGGGGATGCCCAGACGCTCCGCATAGGCCACGACCCGCCCGCCCAGGTACTCGATCTCGGTGGGCCGGCCGGCCTCGAGGTCGTGACACATGGAGTCCTTGTGGACCCCGGCCTTCTCCAGGTAGGCCACGGCCTGGGACAGGTACTCCTCGCCCAGGTCGTAGCCCAGGGCGCGGGCCACGGCCAGCACCTCGCGAAAGCATGCGTCCGCCACCCGCCGGCTGGCCGGCAGTGTGAGGGCCTCGCGCAGGGTCAGGTCGGCCAGGGCGCAGATCGACGCCATGGTGCACTTCATGACCATCTTCCTCCACACGAACCGCCCCACGTCCTCCACCGCCTCGGTGGCCAGCCCGCCGCCGGAGAGCAGCCCTGCGAGCTGCCGGGCCACGTCGGCGCCCTCGGGCAGCACCGGGCCCAGGTGATTCGGTGGGTTGAAGAACGCCACCCGCACCTCGCCCGAGCCCTGCCGGGCGCAGCCGTAGTTGAGCACCATGCGAAACGCATTCGCCTCGCCGAACACCTCGGCCACGTCGTCCTCGGTGCCCAGGCCGTTCTGGCAGCTCACCACGGGAACCCCGGCCGGCAGCACGGCCGCCAGGTCCGAGAGCACCCGGCGCAGGCTGTAGGTCTTGGTGCACAGGAACACGGCGTCGGGCTCGTGTCGGGCCAGCTCCGCCACCCCCCCGGCCACGTTGCGCACCCGCACCCTCTTCTCGATCGCCCCGCTCACCCGGATGCCGCTCTGCCGGAGGGCCTCGGCCGTTTCGGGCCGGGAGGCCACGCAAACCGTGTCGGGCGCCGTCTCCGCCAAGGCCGCCGCGAGCACCGCGCCCGTGGCCCCCACCCCCACCACCGCTGGTTTCCGAATCGCCATGGGCACTCCCCTTTCCGCTGGAAGGCTGAAAGGCTAGGAAGCTAGGAGGCTGGGAAGCTGGGAAGCCCCTCGTCCCAACCAAAGCGTCGCCGGGCTCGCGCATCGTTCCTCAGGGGGCTCTGGCGGGCGCTTGACCGACGCCATCAGGCCCCTCGGGCCCCGCCCGGGCCCGGGCGGTTCACCAGGATCATGCCGGCGCTCACCAGCCCCAGGGCCAGGAACACCCCGGCCGTGAGGGGCTCCTTCAGGATCAGGGCCCCGCTCACGAGCACCCCGAACACCGGGGTGAAGAATGTGAACCCGGCCAGCAGGCTCACGGGGTAGCGCTGCACCAGCTCGAACCACACCAGGTAGCTCAGGAACGCCACCACGATGCACTGGTAGGCCAGGGCCCAGAGCCCTGCGGCGGACATCCCGCGCACCGGCTGGGGCTCCCACAGGAGGCTCAGCAGGAACAGGAACGGGGCCGAGAACGCCACCTGGTAGAACAGGGTCTGCAGGGGCACGGCCACCGGGGTCAGGAACCGCTTGATGTACAGGGTGGTCGCGCCCCACAGGGCGCCGGCGCCCAGGAGCATCAGGTCCCCGGGCAGGGTGCGCAGGGTCACCTCGCCCCAGTCCTTGCCGAACAGGACCACCACGCCGGCGAACGCCAGCACCAGGCCCAGGGCCTTGCGGCGGTTCATGGGGTCGTGCCGGAGCAGGTAGTGGGCCCCCAACGCCGTGAAGAACGGCTGGGTGTAGAGGAACACGTAGGCCCGGGAGGCGTAGGTGAAGTTCAGCCCGAAGTAGATCGCGGCGAACTCGGCGCCGAACATGAGGCCCACCGCCAGCCCGTGGCCCAGGGCGGCCCGGCTCGGGAACGACGGGATCCCTGCCAAGGCCATCCATCCCCACAGGCACACCGAGGCCACGGCCGAGCGCACACCGGCCATGAACAGGGGCGCGAGGTCGCGCCCCGCGATCTTGATCGCGGCCATGTTCGCGCCCCAGACCAGGGACAGGACGATCAGGATCGCCACGGGGCCCCAGGGGAGCTGGCGGCGGTGGGCCGGGGTCATGGCTCGTCCGCAGAGGCGCGGGGAAGCCCCAGCGACAGCACCGCCCCCACCACGGACACGGCCGCCGCCAGCCAGAACGCCCCCACGAACC
>JAADGT010000174.1 GCA_013152215.1 Deltaproteobacteria bacterium | reverse complement strand
CTGGGACCTCCTCCTCCGCTGAACGCCCTCGCAGGGGCCGCCACGGTTCGGTCCGCTGGGGCGCGTGAGGGCACGCGCCGCGGCCGCACCGCTAGCACCGGGCGGCCCTCGCTGCTCGGGCGTCGCGCTCCGGCGGAGGCCACAGATTCACCTGAGCTGGGCAAATGGCAGCGGACGAAAGGCCGGAACCTACTCCTGCTTCTTCCGGAACAGGGCGTCGAGCTGGGTCTTGACCTTGGCCTTTGTGTCCTCTTCCCCGGACGCCGGGCCGGTGGCCGGTTCGAACCAGTGGCAGAAGTTCGATCGGTCTTTGTCCAGCACCCGCTCGGCCCGGGGTTCCCGGCAGTCGTTGTAGAGGCCGGGGGCGTAGAACCGGCACTGGGCGCAGGCGTGCAGGTCGGCCCCACACCGGGGGCAGGTGTCCCGCCGGCCGGGGCGGTCGACGCCGGTGGGGGCGTTGCAGGTCCGGCAGATCATCGGGGGGCTCCGAACGGGATCACCTCGGCGCCCTTCCGTTCCTGGTGGGCCCGGAACCGCTCCGGGAACTCCGGCCGGAACAGGTAGGGCAGAAGGTTTCGGCGGCACCGCTCCACCATCTGCCCCACCGCCCGGTCGGCCTCGTCCTCGGTGACCCCCAGCCGGCTCAGCTCGTACCGGAAGGGGGCGGATGCTCCAGGTACCCTGGCCAACAGGGTCACCCGAAGCTCCAGCAGGTTCTCGAACCCATAGGGCCGGCGGGCCTCCCGGATCTCGGCCACCACCCCGTTGGGCCCCTGCACGGTCTCGATGGGCCTCTCGGTCATCCCTCTTCCGGAATGATCTCGGTCCACCCGTAGGGGTCTTCGGCCTCCCCCCACTGGATGGCCGTGAGCCGCTTGTAGAGCTCGGTGGTCACGGGGCCGGCCTCGCCCCGCTTGCCGTACACGTACTCCGTGCCCCGGTAGGTGATGGACTCCACCGGCGTGATCACCGCGGCGGTGCCGAGGCATCCCGCCTCCTCGAAGGTGCCGAGCTCGTCCACCGACACCGGCCGCTGCTCCACCGCGAGCCCCATGTCCCGGGCGAGCTGCCGCACGCTCATGTTGGTGATGCTGGGCAGGATGGAGGGGCTGGAGGGGGTGATGTACGTGTTGTCGCGGATGGCGTAGAAGTTCGAGGAGCCGGACTCGTCGATGTACCTCTTCTCCCGGGCGTCCAGGTACAGCACCTCGGAGTACCCCTTGTCCTTGGCGCCCATGGTGGCCCGCAGGCCGGCGGCGTAGTTCCCGCCGCACTTCACGTCGCCCACCCCGCCGGGGGCGGCCCGGTCGATCTCCTCCTCTACGATCAGCCGCACCGGCTCGAACCCGGCCTTGTAGTACGGCCCCACCGGCGTCACGAACACCAGGAACAGGTACTCCTGGCTCGGTTTCACGCCCACCTCGGCGCTGGCCCCGAGGAGCAGGGGGCGCACGTACAGGCTCGCCCCGCTCCCGTAGGGCGGCACGAACCGCCGGTTGGCCCGCACCACCCGGTGCACGGCCTCCCGGAACAGGTCCTCGGGCACCGGCTCCATCAGGAGCTTGCGGGCCGATCTCTGGAGCCGTTTGGCGTTCTCGTCGAGCCGGAAGGTCTGGATCCGGCCGTCGGGCCGCTCGAACACCTTGAGCCCCTCGAAGATCTCCTGCCCGTAGTGCAGACAGGTGGAGGCCATGTGGAGGGTGATGGTCTCGTCCGAGGTGAGCTCCCCTTCGGTCCATGCGCCGTCCCGGAACCAGTAGCGGATGTTGGCATCGGTCTTGCGGTAGGCGAAGGGAAGGTGGGCAAAGTCCAGGTCGGCTCGTTCCATGATCACCTCGTTCGAGTTTGGTCGAGTGAAAACAAGTTTGATGCCGAATCATAGCCCCGGAGGAGGCTGCGGGGCAAGACGGGCCACCCCTTGCAAAAACCATTTATCTCCAACCCCGCCCTATCCCACGTTTTCTGAACCCGGCGGATAAACGGGCGCCATCGCCCCCTGCTGGGAGGGGCAAGGGGCCTGCCGGAGAGCCGGGCGCGGCCCCTTCGCTCGCCGCGCAGCGCCTCTGACGATCGGACCGCGAGATGGTTTGGATTCCATTGAGTTGTCACGAAACCAGCTCTTCGGTCCTGTGCCTGCGCGGCGAATCTCAATGCCCGGCTTCGCGCCCGGCCGGAGGCAGGTCCCTTGCCCCGCTCTCCGACGCGACGCGCCTATTTTGTAGCCGGGTTGAGAATCAAATGCGCCCTATCCCCCTCCGCCGGCGCCGTCGGCCGGCAGTTTCCTCAGCAGGGGCAGGGTTCGGCGCATCTCGTCGAAAATGAGGGCCGAGCTCATGGTGGCCTTGGACACGGCGTCCACCTTGGGATCGAACGGCAGATCGGCCATGTTGCGGCCCCTGATCCGTTTTTCGAAGAACTGCCAGTCGCGCTCGTCCCACTCCTCGTTGCCGTACTTGGTCACGTGAATCGGCTCGAACCCAAGGATGCGGCCGTCCCGGTCGAACGCGAACAGAAAGTGGACCGCCTCGCACACCTCGCACACGGGCCGGCGGCTCGCCACCTTGGCGAACACGGGCAGGCGGCGGTCCTGGGACACGGCCTGGTACACGGAGGTTCCGTCCCCCAGTTCCACCACGGCCACGTCCGCGGACGGGTCGCCGGTGGCCCGCTGGATCAGGGCCCTGGCCTTTGCCCGCACCCCGGCCGCATCGAGCGGCAGCACCAGGGGCGTCGGGTCCACCGGCAGTCTCGTAGCGCCGGCCAGAGCTTCCTCGGGCTTGGCCAGCAAGGTTAGGGCGTGGCCCAGGAGCTCCTGCTTCCACTGCACCCCGAAGGAGTAGTGGGCCAGCCGCCAGGTGCCGTCCCGCCGCACCAGGAACAGGGTGAACGGGGTGCGGCCGGGGTCGCCGATGCGGCGCCACTGGTCGAACTGGGGGTCGGCCGTGATCGGGTAGGTGAGCTTTCTGCGCCTCCGGTACTTGCCCAGATACTTCGGCTGGTTGCCGGCCGCGATGGCGAGCAGCCGAATCCGTTCCAACAGGCCCCGCCGCCCCAGCTCCTGGTAGAACGCCTCCACCTCCCGCACCTGCCGCTGGCACGGCACGCACGACTTGTTGAAGAACTCCAGGACCAGCACCTCCCCGGGGATCTCGGACAGCCGCACCGGACCCTCCGAGCGGTCCAGCCCCAGTTTGGCATAGTCGGTGGGGGCCAAGAGGCCGTAGAACTCCAGATCGGGGAACGCATCGGCCGGCGCCAGGTACACCGAACTGGCAGGCGGGGTCCCGGCCGCCACCGGTGCGACGAGGAGCAGTACGAGGAGGAGTGAGGAGATGTATCGTTTCATGGGAGTCCGAGAAGCCCGTGGGCCGATTCTCCGTGAAAGTCCGGCTAAACTACCTTTCGGTCGGTTGGCAAGTCAAACCGAGCAGGGCATCCCGGCCGGTGCGCGCCGGTTGATCGGCCGGCGGCCCTCCGGTACACTCCGCCCGATTGTCCCACGCGGAGACGAAACCCCATGGCCGTACTGGAAATCCTGACGTTCCCCCACCCGGTGCTGCGGCAACGGGCCCGGAAGGTGGAACGGATCGATGAGACGATCCACCGGTTGGTGGAGGACATGACCGAGACCATGTACCGGGCCCCGGGCATCGGTCTGGCTGCGAACCAGGTGGGGGTCCCCCAGCGGGTCATCGTGGTGGACCTGTCGGCCGGCGAGCGGCCGGACGAGCGGCTGGTGGTGATCAACCCCGAGATCGTGTGCCGGGAGGGCCGCCTGCGCATGGAGGAGGGCTGCCTGTCGGTGCCCGACCTGCGCGATCAGGTCACCCGGTGCAGCCGGGTGGTGGTGCGGGGGCTCGACCTGGAGGGCCGCGAGATCGAGATCGAGGCCGAGGACCTGCTGGCCGTGGCCTTTCAGCACGAGATCGACCACCTGGACGGCATCCTGTTCATCGACCACCTGAGCCAGCTCAAGCGAAGCCGGTACGTGGCGCGCCGGAAGAAGATGCTCCAGGAGGCCCGGGCCGGAGGGGCGTCGTGAGCGGTCCACGGGGCCCTGTGGTCTTTCTGGGCACCTCGGCGTTCGCCCTGCCGTGCCTTGAGGCCCTGCTGGCCGCGGGGGAGCGGGTGGATCTGGTGGTCACCCAGCCCGACCGGCCCCGGGGCCGGGGCCGGCGGCTGGAGCCCCCCCCGGTCAAGCGCCTGGCCCTGGAACGGGGCCTCGAGGTGGCCCAGCCCGAGCGGGTGAACGACCCCGAGGTGGTGGAACGGCTCCGGGGCCTGGCCCCCGAGTTCCTGGTGGTGGTGGCTTACGGCCAGATCCTGGGTCGGCCGCTCTTGGGCCTGCCCGCCCGGGGCGCGGTGAACGTGCACCCGAGCCTGCTGCCCCGGCATCGGGGACCGGCCCCGGTGGCGTGGACGATCCTGGAGGGGGACGACCGGGCCGGGGTGTCCACCATGCTGGTGGACGAGCGCATGGATGCCGGGCCGGTGCTCCTGCAGCGATCGTTTCCCCTGCTTCCCTCCACCACCTGCGGCGAGCTGGAGGAGCATCTGGCCCGGGCCGGGGCGGACCTGCTGGTGAAGACCCTGGAGGGGCTCCGGGACGGCCGGGTCCGACCCGAGCCCCAGGACGAGGCGCGGGCCACCTACAGCCGTCGGATCGACCGGGACCTCCGGGAGATCCGGTGGCGAGCCGGCCCGCCGGGTCCGGGCCCGGATCCACGCCCTGTCGCCCCGGCCGGGGGCGGTGACCTCCCGGGCCGGGGCGGCCGTCAAGGTCCTGCGGGTCGTGGAGAGGGATGACGAGGGCCCGCCGGGCACCGTGGTGCGGGTGGATCGGGACGGGCCGGTGGTGGCGTGCGGCCGGGGCGCCGTGGTGCTGCTGGAGGTGCAGCCCGAGGGGCGCCGGGCCATGGGAGGGGCCGACTGGGCCCGGGGCGGTGGCCCGCGGGAGGGGGAGGTCCTGGGAGGGACGCGGACGTGACCCGGGGCGAGGGAAAGCGGCTGTTCCTGGGGTTGCTGCTGGCCCTGGCCCTGGTGCTGGGGCTCCTGGGGGTCGGCGTGTGGCTGGGGCCCAGGTGGTTCTCGGGGGCCGAGACCGTTTTCCTGACTGCCTTCGGGGTGCTGTTCGGCACGGTGGCCCTGGTGGCCCTGGCCGGGATTGCGGTGCTGGCGTTTGCGATCGTGTTCGAGCGCGACCTGCCCGGCACCCGGCGGCTGCGGGGGCTCGTGGTGAAGGGGGCGTTCCCGGTGCTCATCGTGCTGGGCCGCCTGGTGGGGGTCTCGGCTGGAGCGGTCGTTCATCGCGGTGAACAACCAGCTGGTGATTCGCTCGGGCCGACGGGCCCGGCCCGGTCGCCTGCTGATCCTGCTGCCCCACTGCCTCCAGGTGGACACCTGCGGGCTGCGGATCACCAGCGACATCCACAACTGCCGGGGCTGCGGCCGCTGCCCGATCGCGGGCCTGGTGGAGATCGGCGAGCGCCACGGCGTGAGCCTCAGCGTGGCCACCGGCGGGACCATCGCCCGGAGAACCATCGTGGAGAAACGGCCCGACCTGATCGTGGCGGTGGCGTGTGAGCGGGACCTGGCCAGCGGCATCCAGGATGCCTACCCGCTGCCGGTCTACGGCATCCTGAACCAGCGCCCCGAGGGACCGTGCCGGAACACGCTCGTGGACCTGGCGGAGGTGGAGCGGGCCGTGGAGTTCCTGCTCGCCTCCGGCTCGGCCGGTCGGGATCGGGCGGTAGCCGGCGCCGGATGAAGGAGCCAGACTTCAGGCCCCCCGAGGCCTTCTAGCCTTCTAGCTTTTTTATCTTCCCAGCCTTCCGGCGGGAGGTTGTCGGGATGGAGGACACAGAGGAATGACCAGACCTGCCGCGCAGACCGAGGGCTCCGCCGCTCCGGGCCAGGCCATGGACATGGCCGCCGTGGTGCGGATGATGGAGGCCGATCTGGCCGCCGTGGAGCGCCAGTTCGAGCGAAACCTGGACTCCCGGGTGCCCCTGATCCAGACCGTGGGCCGGTACGTGCTCACGAGCGGCGGCAAACGGATCCGGCCGCTCCTGCTCCTGCTGTCCGCGCGGCTGTGCGGGTACCGGGGGGAGCGATCCGTTCCGCTGGCCTCGATCGTGGAGTTCATCCACACGGCCACCTTGCTCCACGACGACGTGGTGGACGACGCGGACCTGCGGCGCGGCCAGAAGTCGGCCAACACCGTGTGGGGCAACGAGGCCACCGTGCTGGTGGGCGACTTCCTGTTCAGTAAGTCGTTCTCCCTGATGGTGGGCGACGGCGACCTGCGGGTGCTCCGGGCCATGGCCGACGCCACCACGGCCCTGGCCGAGGGGGAGATCCTCGAGCTGCTGAAGACCTGCGATCTGGACGTGACGGTGGAGGAGTACCTCGACGTCATTCGCAACAAGACTGCGGTGCTGATCGCCGCCGCCTGCGAGGTGGGGGCCCTGTTGGGGGCCGTGGACGAGGAGCGGGTGGCGGCCCTGAAGGGCTACGGCATGGACGTGGGCATCGCGTTCCAGTTGGTGGACGACTGCCTGGACTTCGTGGGGGACCGGGAGCGGTTCGGCAAGCCGGTGGGGGCGGACCTGGAGGAGGGCAAGATCACCCTGCCCGTGATTCACGCCCTCGGCGCCGCAACGGACGAGGAACGGGACCGGGTGGCCCGGCTGGTGGAGCAGGACGCGTTTTCCGACGACGACCGGGCCTGGGTCCGGGAGTTCGTGGTCCGGCGGGGGGGGATCGACGCGGCCCTGGCCATGGCCCGGGACCGGGTGGAGCAGGCCAAGGCCCGCCTCGCGGCGTTCCCGGCCTGCCCCGAGCGGGAGGCCCTGGGGGTGGTGGCCGACTACGTGGTGGCCCGGGACCGGTAGGGGGAAGATCCGGATCCCGGGAGGCCCTTACTAAGACCTTCCATCGTATTGCCAGGGTGCGGGGTGGGGGCCTGGTTCCGGCCGGGCGCGAGTGCGGCATCCGATCGCCGCGCCTTCTCATGCCGCCGCTTGCCCGCCGGCCCAGGCCACGATAGCGGAAATTTGGGGATCCGGAGGCGGTCCGGCCGTTCGGAGGGCGCGGCGAGCTAAGGGGCCGCGCCCGGCGCTCCACCAGACCCCCACCCCGCGCTCCCCAAGGGGAAGGGGCACGGGGCTGGCAATACTTTCGTTGGGGTTAGTACTGCCCACGGTCTTCTGAATTCTGGTCCCTGAAAACTATGCCCCCGGGAGCGACTGTGAGGTGATGGCAAAAAGGCCTGGGTGCGCTTGGAACGTTTGGAGAGCGGAAAGGCTTTCGAGCCTTCTAGCCTCCCAGCGTTCCAGCGGTCCGAAGGTCCGAAAACCGAGAACGTCCTTGCCACGGGGGGAACGCTTCGGGTATAAGTCGCGGTTCGCGCCGACGGCAGGGAGCCGTCGGGCTCATCCTCCTTGCCCCTGCTGCCGGGGGCTAGACAGCCGAAAGGAGAGACCATGGCCGAGTTGTGGAACCGCTACGAGAGCCTGATCCTCTTCGACCCCGACCTCGGGGAGGAGGCCCGCACCGAGCTGATCGGGCGGGTCAAGGAGTACATCACCAACGCATCGGGTCGGATCCTCAAGACCGACCACTGGGGCCTCCGGGAGCTGGCCTTCGTGATGAAGGGCCGGTCCAAGGCCTACTACCTGCTCGTGGAGTTCGCCGGCCCCGCACCGGTGTCCACCGAGCTGGCCCGCCGTCTGAACCTCCTCGACACGGTCCTGAAGTTCCAGACCATCAAGCTCGAAGACCGGGTGGACCCCGCCGAGCTTCCGGAGGCCGAGGAGGAGTCCGGCGTGCCCGCTGCCGAGGAGAAAGGGGCCGAGGAGACGCCGGCCGAAGAGGCCGCGGCGGCCCAGGCAGGGGACGCCGGCGAAGCCGAGAAGACCGAAGAGTAAAAGGAGCGAACGATGGCTCATCCGTACCGACGCCGCGGCCGCCGCAAGGTGTGCCGGTTCTGTGTGGACCCCAGTCTTCCCCTGAACTACAAGCACCCCGAGGTGCTCCGGCAGTTCCTTTCGGAGCGGGCCAAGATCGTGCCCCGCCGGATCTCGGGGAACTGCTCGTACCACCAGCGGCTCCTGACCCGGGAGATCAAGCGGGCCCGGAACGTGGCCCTGTTGCCGTTCACGGAGCTGCCCTGAGGCCGCCGTGACCCGCAAGACGGCCGGCCGTCCCCCTGTGGTGGAGAACGCCGCGGCCGGGGTCGCATCGGCAGCATTGTTCCTGCTGTCCCTCTGGGCCCCGGCCGTGGGGTTCGGCCTGGCCCTGATGAGCCCGCTGCCGCTGGCCTGGGCGGCCTGGAAGCGTGGGCCGACGGCCGGGTTGGTGGCCTTGGCCGTGGCCGGGGGCGCCGCCGTGCTGGTGGCGGGTCCGGCTGCCACGGCCCTGTACGTGGCCCAGTTCGGTGGGCCTGGGGTGGCTTTTGGGTTCTTCGAGGGGGCCCGGCGGCCCGCCCACCAGGTGGTGGGGGTGTACGTGTTCCTGGCCGCCACCGGCAGTGCGGTGGCCGTGACCGGGTTGGCGTGGGCCGGCGGCACCACGCCGGCCGCTTGGTTGACGGCCACGGTGGCCGAGACCCGCGAGACCCTGGCCCGGCTCCTGGAGGGGTCGGCCACCGATCCGGCCACGGCCGCGGCCCTGGCCGAGGGGCTCGACCGGACCGCTGAGCTCCTGCGCCGGCTGTTTCCGGGGCTGTTCGTGATGGTCTCGGTGCTCACCGGCTGGATGAACGGGGTGGCCCTCCGGAGGATGGCCAAGGATCCGTCGGCCGTCCCGTGGATCGAGTGGCGGGCGCCGGCCGGATGGATCTGGGGGTTGCTGGCCGCCGGGTTCGCCGCCGTGTTGGGCACGGGTCCGGTCCGGACGGTGGGATGGAACGTGTTCCTGGTGCTCGCGGCCGTCTACTTCCTGCAGGGGATCGCGGTGGTGCAGCACCTGTTCGTGACCCGCGGGTTTCCCGTGTTCGTGCGGGCGCTCGCTTACGTGATCGTGTTCGTACAGTTTCCGGTGATGGTCCTCGTGGCCGGGATCGGGGCGTTCGACCTGTGGTTCGACTTCCGGGCCCGGTGGGCCCGCACGCCCCAGGCCTGAAGCCCCGGCCGGCCCGACGGAAGGAGGCTACCGATGAAGGTGATCTTGAAGGAGACGGTCCCCAACCTGGGCACCGTCGGCGACGTGGTGACCGTGCGGGACGGCTACGCCCGTAACTACCTCATCCCCAAGGGTTTGGCCGCCCTGGCCGATCCCCGCAACGTGAAGGCGATCGAGCACCAGAGGCGGGCCCTGGAGAAGAAGCGCCTGCGCGAGATCGCCAAGGCCGAGGAGCTGGCCAAGGCCCTGGACGGGCAGCGGCTGGTGTTCCGGCGCAAGGCATCGGACCAGCAGCACCTGTTCGGGTCGGTCACGAGCATCGACATCGAGCGGGCGCTGCAGGAGAAGGGGTTCTCCATCACCCGCAAGCAGGTCCTGCTCGACCAGCCCTTGAAGTCGGTGGGCGAGTTCCCGGTGGGGATCAAGCTCCACGGCGGGGTTCGCACCCAGGTGGTCGCGGTGGTCGAGGCCGAGGCGGCCGAGGCCTAGCCCGGCGACCGGGGCGTCTGCCCCAGCCGAACCGATCGACCCGTACCCGGCCCCGCCCCCGACCGCGAAGGGGTGCGGGGCCGGTCTTGTTTTTGCCCCCGACCGCCCCGACGAGTGCGTTCCATGCCCGTGTCCCAGCCGACGGCGCTCCCTTCCAAGGTTCCCCCCCACAGCCTCGAGGCCGAGGTGGGGGTGTTGGGTGCGGTGCTGCTGCAGAACGACGTGCTGGCCCAGGTGGCCGAGCTGATCGACCGGGACGACTTCTACCGCACGGGCCATCGGCTGATCTTCGAGGCCATGCTCGACCTGTCGGAACGGGGCGCCCCGATCGACCTGGTCACGGTCACCGAGGAGCTGCGCAAGAAGGGGGTGCTCGAAAAGGCGGGGGGCGCGGCCTACATCGGCGGCCTCACCGACCAGGTGCCCTCGGCCAGCAACGCCGAGCACTACGCCCGGATCGTGCGAGAGCGGGCCATCCAGCGAAAGCTGATCTGGGTGGCCACCGAGATCGCCAGCGAGGGGTACGACCCCGACGCGGACGTGGAGGAGTACCTGGACCGGGCCGAGCAGGAGATCTTCAAGATCACCCAGCGGAAGATCTCGCCTTCGTTCGTGCGGCTGCGCGACGTGCTCAAGGACGCGTTCGCCAAGATCGAGGAGCTCTACGAGCGCAAGGAGCTGGTCACCGGGGTGCCCACGGGGTTCCACGAGCTCGACCAGCTCACCGCCGGGCTGCAGCCCTCGGACCTGATCATCGTGGCGGGCCGGCCGGGCATGGGCAAGACCTCGTTCGTGCTGAACATCGCCCACTACGCCTCGGTGCACGAGGGGCTGCCGGTGGGGTTTTTCAGCCTCGAGATGAGCCGCGAGCAGCTGGCGGTGCGGCTGCTGTGCGCCGAGGCCCGCATCGACTCCCACCGGCTCCGGCGGGGCATGCTCAAGGACTCGGACTTCCCCAAGCTGAGCCGTGCCGCGGGCGTGCTGGCGGAGGCGCCGTTCTTCATCGACGACACCCCGGGCATCTCCACCCTGGAGCTGCGGGCCAAGGCCCGGCGGCTCAAGGCCGAGGCCGGGCTGGAGCTGGTGATCGTGGACTACCTGCAGCTCATGCGGGCCCGGGGCAGCTACGACGTGCGCGAGCAGGAGATCAGCGAGATCTCCCGATCCCTCAAGGCCCTGGCCAAGGAGCTGCACCTGCCGGTGATCGCCCTGTCCCAGCTCAACCGAGGGGTGGAGAGCCGAAGCGACAAACGGCCGCTGCTGTCGGACCTGCGGGAGTCCGGGGCCATCGAGCAGGACGCGGACGTGATCATGTTCATCTATCGGGACGAGGTGTACAACAGCGACTCCCCCGACAAGGGCGTGGCCGAGATCATCGTGGGCAAGCAGCGCCAGGGCCCCACCGGCACCGTGAAGCTCGCGTTCCTGAACGAGTACACCGCGTTCGAGAACCTGGCCCGGGGGTATGGAGAGTAGCGCCGGGTGGCCGTGCGAATCGCGCTTCGCAGATCCAGAAGCTCGAGTAGGCCACGGGAGCCACACGGCCGCTGAGCCGCCCAGCAGGCCGAAGGCCCCCGACCAACGACCAACGACTGACGACTGAAGTTACATGGAAGCCCCCTCAGGCCCCTGCGGGGCCGTACAACGGGAAAAGGTAACGTTCAGTGATCCTGGGGCATTGGAGGCGGCGGGCATGGGGCCTGCTTCCGGCCGCGCGCGAAGCCGGGCATGAGATTCGCCGCGCAGGCACGGGGCACCGGAGGTGGTTTCATGACCGTTCGGTGGGGCACGAACGGATTCACGGTACGAGCGTTGGAGGCGCTGCGCGGCGAGCTAAGGGGCCGCACGCGGCTCTCCAGCAGGCCCCATGCCCCCCGGACCGTGAGGTGGAGGCGAAGATGTATGGAGGTTCCTATAACATGCTGGAATCCGAGATGTTTTTAGGCCTTCTAGCCTCCTAGCTTTCCAGCCTTCTAGCGGGCCGAAGGCCCGAAGTTACTGGGAAGCCCCCGACCGTGGTAGAGTACCGCCCCGGTGCGGTCCGGTGAGAACGACGAAAACCCCTTGCGATCGGAGGAATGGCCCATGTTCGGAATGCCCGGGGGCTCGGAGTGGCTGATCATCCTGCTCATCGTGCTGGTGATCTTCGGGGGCAAGAAGATCCCGGAGCTCATGGGGGGGCTGGGCAAGGGGATCAAGAGCTTCAAGAAGGCCATGAACGAGCCCGACGCCATCGACGTGACGCCGGAGAAGAAGGAGGAGATCCCCCACGAGGCGGCCAAGGAGGACGAGGGGGAGAAGAAGACTCAGGCCTGATCGCCTTCCCTTCTCCACGCCAGGATCCGGAGGGCTCCGTCCCGCACCGCGGGGTGGAGCCCTTTGTCTTGGGCCACCTCCACCAGCAGGGGGTCGGGCTGGCCGAGCAGAAGGGTCAGGGCGAGCCGGGGTGGGGCGAAGGGGTTGCGCACCACGGCCCGCTGCACGGCCGGCCGGACGATCCATGCCTCGGCCCGGGCAAGGTGGCCGAACACGGCCTGCCGGGCCGGCCGGCGGCTGGCCAGGGCCACCACCTCGGCCTCGCGCAGCCTGGGGTTGCG
>JAADGT010000011.1 GCA_013152215.1 Deltaproteobacteria bacterium | reverse complement strand
CGGCCGATGATCGGCAGCCCCCCTTTTTGTCAAGCCGGCGACAAACTCGACTCGTCTCCTCGAAGGGGTGGTGGGGCAAGGGACCTGCCGTTTGGTGACCAGGCTCAGCTCCGGCAGGCCGCGAGGCGCCCTGTTTGCAACAAACCGATCCCCAAGCCGTTTCGGCGGTGGGGCCCCGCCTGCAGACCGCCGACCCCAGCTGAACAAACAAAAAGGGCAGGGAGCCGTCCCTGCCCTCGAAACGAATCGAGATGAAGAAGCCGGTAGGAGAAACGGCCTCCTACAGCTTCAGCACGATCATCAGCGCGATGACCAGGGCGTAGATCACCAGCGACTCGATCATAGCGAGGCCGATGATCATCGGGGTCACCAGCTTCCCGCTGGCGGCGGGGTTGCGGGCGATGCCCTCCAGGGCGGCCGCAAGACCCTTGGACTGACCCAGGGCGCCGAACGCGGCGGCGATGGCGATGGCGAAGCCGGCCGACAGCGCCAGCAGGCCGCGCAGGGCCAGGTTCTCGGCGCCCTCGGCGCCGGCCTCGGCAGCGAACGCCGGGGCAGCCATGGCGACGGCCATGAAGGCCATGGGTGCGATGGTCCAGATCCGCTTGAGCATGTCTCTCACCTCCTCTCCTCTGGGTTTTTGAAGAACGCAGGCCCCGATCTCGGCCCGCGTAGCCGAAGACTACTTAATGTTCCGCGTGCTCGATGGCGCCCGACAGGTACACCATGGTGAGCAGCATGAACACGAAGGTCTGCACGAACGACACGAACAGGCCCAGCACCAGCGTGAACACCGGCACGGCCAAGGGCACCAGCATGAAGAAGATGGCGCCCACCTTGTGGTCCCCCATGATGTTTCCGAACAGACGCAGGCTCAGGCTCATGGGCCGGGCCAGGTGCGAGATGATCTCGATGGGGATCATGAGCCAGGCGAGCCACCAGAACGGCCCCATGAAGTGCTTCAGATACGCGAGCCCGTGCTCCTTGAAGCCGTACAGGTTGTAGGCCACGAACACCACCAGGGCGCAGGCCAGGGTCGTGTTCAGGTTGTCGGTGGGCGGCGCAAATCCGGGTACCAAGCCCGACAGGTTCGAGAACAGAATGAAGAACGCCAACGAGCCCACCAGGTACAGGAACCGAGGGGCCACGTGGCCCATGGAGTCCTCCATGATCTTCAGGATGCCCGAGACCATGAGCTCCATGACGTTACGAACCGTCAGGCCCGCTTCCGGGATCAGGTCTTCGTCCCGCTCGATCCGGTCCTTGATCTTCGACCGGGCGATGAACGCCAGGGTCAGGATGATGAGCACGATCAAGATCGCGTTGGACACGTGGAGCGCGGGCTCCCCGTTGGAGGGGTTGAGGAACCGGTGCTCCAGCTGCTTCAACCCGGGGATCAGGGAACTCCAGTAGATGTCGTGGGACCCTTCCGCGGCCATGACGAAACGCTGCCTCCCTGTACAGAAACCGTAAAGAAGAGGTACCCGGGCCGGCTCACCACCCGATCAATCGCAGCACCGCCTCCATCGTGATCGCGATGAAGATGGCGCCGAGCCCACACAGCAGGCCGATGGCGTCCACCCGGAACTTCACGACCAACACCCCCACCAGGAGCATCAGCCCCGCAAACTTGACCCAGTACAGGCCCACGTTCACCGGGCTCGTGGACCCCTTGAGGAACACCGAGCGTAGTACAGCCGCCATCACCTTGAAGTTGGCGGCCATCACCAACCCCCCGAGCAGCACCCCCAGGGCGAACCGCCGCGACAGCCACAGCCCCACCAGGGTGCCCACCGTGGTCAGGACCAGGTTGAACACCTGGATCCGCCGGATGCTGATGACCTCGCCGGCGTCGTCCCCGGCGTCCCCCAACGGCGCGTCCGGGGTCTCAGGGGGCGTTTCCATCGTCTTCCTTCTGCCCCTCGGCCCGTTCCAGGCTCTGGAGCACCCGGATGAGGCTTCGGAAACCGGCGATCACTCCGGCGACGAGCCAAAGAAGCGTCATCCACGGGTCGGTGCCGAGCCAAGAGTCCAGGGCGTACCCGATTCCCGCCCCGATCGCCACCGACATCCCCAGCTCGAGGGTGCCGGCACTGACGTGGGTGATCAACCGGACGGTCTCGCGCCGAGGCGCTTTCATTCGGTCGGCACCCCCCAGGTGCGCCCCACGGGCACGGTGAACAGCACGCCCTGCCCCCGCTTCTCCCATCCGCCCAGGATCTTGCCCAACCCCTCGGCCAGGTGATCCACCATGTGGTCGGGCACCACCGACAGGATCGTGCGGTTGAACGGCCGGGCCGGTGCGAACAGGTCCCGAAACCCGGCGAAGATGGGCACTTCCTGGGTAAGGAACCGCCCCATCCCCTCGCTCTCCAGGATGGTGGCGCCGCTGACGCCCTCTTCCAGGAAGAACGTGAGGACCTCTTCGAGCTTTTCTTCGCGGTTGAGAACCAGGATGAGAAGCTGCATGGGCACGCCCCGGGGCGCCCGGACAAGGCCCCGGGCCGAAAAGTCGGCCCTCTATAGCACACGGCCGAAAAACGGGTCAAGAAAACGGTTGCCGGTTGTTGGTTCTTGGCCGGTGGGAGCAGGCCTCGGCTCGGCCGCCCCCGAAGGGCATCCGCGGCTTCAGAGCCCTGCCAGCACCGCGTCCGCCGCCTCGACGGTCCGGGCGATGTCGTCCTCGGTGTGGGCCAGGCTCATGAACCCCGCCTCGAACTGGCTGGGCGCCAGGTTCACGCCCCGCTCCAGCATCCCCCGGAAGAACCGCCCGAACGCCTCGGTGTCGCTCTGCAGGGCCGACGCGTAGTCCCGGACCGGCCCCTCCTGGAAGAAAGTGGTGAACATCGGCCCGACGCGGGTGTGGAACGCCGGCACCCCCCGTCGGGAGAACACCTCGGCCAGGCCGTCACAGAGCCGGGCCGACTTCTCCTCCAAGGCCTCGTACACCCCGGGCCGGCGCAGGAGTTGCAAAGTGACCAGGCCTGCGGTCATCGCCAGTGGGTTCCCCGAGAGGGTGCCCGCCTGGTAGATCGGCCCCACCGGAGCCACCTTCTCCATGATCTCCCGCCGTCCGCCGTACGCCCCCACGGGCAGCCCGCCGCCGATGATCTTCCCCAGGGTCGTCAGGTCGGGGGTCACGCCGAACCGCTCCTGAGCGCCGCCGAGAGCCACCCGGAACCCGCTCATCACCTCGTCGAAGATGAGAACGATCCCCTCCCGGGCCGTGATCTCCCGTAGGCCCTCCAGGTACCCAGGCGCCGGAGGAATGCAGCCCATGTTCCCCGGCACCGGCTCCACGATCAGGCAGGCGATCTGATCCGGATTGTCGCGGACCACCCGCTCCAGGGCCTCAAGATCGTTGTAGGGGATGGTGAGGGTGTGTTTGGCGAAATCGGCCGGCACCCCCGGGCTGGTGGGCACCCCGAAGGTGGTCGCCCCTGACCCGGCCTTCACCAGCAACGAGTCCCCGTGGCCATGGTAGCACCCCTCGCACTTCACGACCTTGTCCCGGCCCGTGTATCCGCGGGCCAGCCGAATGGCGCTCATGGTCGCCTCGGTGCCCGAGTTCACCATCCGCACCATCTCCACGCTGGGCACGATCTCGCACACCAGCTCGGCCATCTCCACCTCCAGGGCCGTGGGGGCACCAAAGGAGGTGCCGTCCGCCAGCGCTCTTGCCAGCGCCTCGCGGACCTCGGGGTGGTTGTGCCCCAGGATCATGGGGCCCCAGGAGCCCACATAGTCGATGTAGGCGTTACCGTCGACGTCGTAGAGCCGAGCTCCGTCGGCCCGGGCGATGAACACCGGCTTTCCGCCCACGGCCCGAAACGCCCGCACGGGGCTGTTCACGCCGCCGGGAATGAACGACTGGGCCTTTTCGAACAGTTCGAGGGAACGGTCGTGGCGCATCGGGTCCTCCGCAAAGCATAGCGATTCCACAGAAGCCCCCCTGGCCCCATACCATGGCCCGGGGACGAACGGTAGCGTGCGGCAGCGTGTGGAAACAAGGAGGCTTTTTCAGCCTTCCAGCTTTCAAGCCTTCCATGCTTCCCGCTTTCCATCCCCCCAGCTTTCGAGCGAGAAGGTACCGGGAGGAACGGGCATGGCTAGCACGATCGCCGGGGGGATGCAAGCCCGAGCCGGGCTTGTTCGACCCGGCCCGCGTCTGCTAGTAGTACGGTGCTCCGTTTCCCGGGCTCGAGTGCCGGGGGCAGAGATTAGAAACCAGGGACTAGAAACTAGATTTTGGCGCGTCCGGCTCTCCAACAGGCCCCCGCCCCCGGGTTGTCGAGAGCCACCTGCCATGTGAGGGGCCAAAAACCGAAGACCGACGACCATGGAAGCCCTTTCAGGCCCTTGCGGGGCCGTACAACGGGGAGGGTAACGTTCGTTGGTCCGGGGCCCACTGTCGGGGGAGGGGCATGGGGCCTGCTTCCGCCCGCGCGCGAAGCCGGGCATTGCGACTCGCCGCGCAGGCACGGGGCACCGGCGGTGGTTTCATGGCCGTTCGGTGGGGCACGAACGGATTCACGGTACGAGCGTTGGAGGCGCTGCGCGGCGAGCTAAGGAGCCGCACGCGGCTCTCCAGCAGCCCCCACGCCCCCGAGCTTTGGCGCGATTCGAGAGCCGCCCGGCCGCCTAGCTGCCTAGCCGCCCAGCAGGCCGAAGGCCCTCGACCAACGACTGATGACCAACGACCGAAGTCACATGGAGAGACCGACGGCAACGATGCTCCTGGCCACCTGGAACGTGAACTCCGTGCGGGCCCGGCTGGACCATGTGCTCCGGTACTGGGAGCGTCGCCGGCCGGACGTGCTGTGTCTGCAGGAGATCAAGGTGGAGGACCCCGCGTTTCCCCGGGAACCGTTCGAGGAGCGGGGGCTCCACCTGGCCGTGGCCGGGCAGAAGGGATACCACGGCGTGGCCGTGGTGTCCTCCCTTCCCCTGGAGGACCCGGTGGTGGGCTTTCCCCATCTGGGCAGGGATCATCCCCTGAACCGGGAGCGGCGGATGCTGGCCGTGACGGCGGGGGGAGTGCGGGTCCTTTCGGTCTACGTGCCCAACGGCGAGGCAGTCGGTTCCGAGAAGTTCGCGTTCAAGCTGCGGTTCTTCGAGGAGCTGGGAAGGTACCTGGACCAGCAGATCGCACAGACCCCCGCCATGGTTCTGGCTGGGGACTTCAATGTGGCTCCGGAGGCGCGCGACGTCTATGATCCGGAGGCATGGGAGGGCCGGGTCCTGTTCTCGGTTCCGGAACGGAAGGCCTTGGAGGCGCTCAAAGGCCGTGGATTGGTGGACTGTTTCCGGCAACGGCACCCGGAAGACGGGAACCGATACACCTGGTGGGACTACCGCGGAGGCGCATTTTGGAGGAACGAGGGGCTGCGGATCGATCACATCCTCGCGACCCCGACCCTGGCCGAGCGGTGTGAGGAGTGCGACGTGGACGTGTCGCCCCGCCGCTGGAAACGACCGTCGGACCACGCGCCGGTGTGGGCTCGATTTCGCCTCGACCCGATCGGTGGGCCGCGCAGAGGGAACACCTAGCTCGAACCGATCCCCAAGCTGTTTACTTTGTGACGTTTTAGCGCAGACCTAACTGAAACGCTGGGAGACCAAAGAGGCTTTCAGCCTCCTAGCCTCCCAGCTTCCTAGCGTCCTAGCGGGCCGAAGGCCCAATGACGGCCCCGAAGCCAAGGGAGGAGCAGCATGGACGGAAGGGGTTTGGGCGTCACCCTGACGCGCCACATCTGGGAGGAGCAGCAGGTCCATCCGGAGGCCACCGGCGAGTTCAGCGACATCCTGAACCAGATCGCCTGGGCCGCTAAGGTGATCTCCCGCGAGGTCAACAAGGCCGGCCTGGTGGACATCCTGGGCTACACCGGCGAGCGCAACGTGCAGGGCGAGGAGGTGCTGAAGCTGGACCGGTACGCCAATGAGGTATGGATGTCGGTGCTTCGGCACAGCGGCCACTTCTGCATCCTCGCCAGCGAGGAGCTTGCCGAGCCGGTGGTGTTTCCGCCCAAATGGCGAAAGGCCAAGTACGCCATCGCCATCGACCCGCTGGACGGATCTTCGAACATCGACGTGAACGTGAGCATCGGGTCGATCTTCGCGATCCACCGCCGGGTGTCCGAGGGGGACGAGGGCACCCCCGACGACCTCCTTCAGCCTGGCCGGCGCCTGGCTGCGGCAGGGTACGTGGTGTACGGCAGCTCCACCATCCTGGTGTTGAGCACCGGCAACGGCGTGCACGGGTTCACCTTGGATCCCTCGGTGGGAGAGTTCCTCAAGAGCCACCCGGACATCCGGATCCCGTCCCGGGGAAAGACCTACTCGGTGAACGAAGGGAACTTCCCTTACTGGTCGGAGGGCGTGCGGCGGTTCGTGGCGCACATGAAGGAAAAGGACTCTTCCTCCGGTAGACCCTACGGGGCCCGGTACATCGGGTCGATGGTGGCGGACATGCACCGGACCCTTCTCAAGGGCGGCATCTTCATGTACCCGGCCGACACGAAGGACCCGCGCAAGCCCCACGGGAAGCTCCGGCTCCTGTACGAGTGCGCCCCCATGGCGTTCCTGTGCGAGCAGGCCGGCGGAGCCGCCAGCACCGGTCGGGAACCCGTGCTGGACGTGGTGCCCGAGTCGCTCCACCAACGGGTGCCGTTCTTCGCGGGCTCGGTCGAGAACGTGCGGGAGGCCGAGGAGTTCATCGCCCAATACGACGGGAACGGCTGACCGGCCGGGACGAAAACCGGGGTTGCGGGGAAGCCTCGTCAGGCCCCTGCGGGGCCGGGCACCGGGAAGGGTACTAATCCCAACGAAAGTATTGCCAGGCCCGTGCCCCGTCTCCTTGGGGAGTGCGGGGTGGGGGTCTGGTGGAGCGCCGGGTGCGGCCCCTTAGCTCGCCGCGCCCCCCGAACGTCCG
>JAADGT010000014.1 GCA_013152215.1 Deltaproteobacteria bacterium | reverse complement strand
GGTTTCAGGAGCCAGAATTCAGGGGACAGGAGCCGGAAGAAAGGCAAAAACAATGTGGCTACAACGGTGTCGTGGAACCAAGACCTGTCCACTGACATTTGTCCTCTGATCCCTGATCCCCATGCCCCCCGGACCGTGGGGTGGAGGCAAAGAGGCGTGGTGATTCCTAGAACGCATGGGAATCCGGGAGGTTTTTAAGCCTCCCAACGTCCCAGCTTTCTAGCGTCCCAGCGCCCCAGCGGAAGCCCGCGGCCGCGCGCCCCGGCGGTTGACAGCACGGAAGCGGATGGTTATTCTCCCGCCCTCGTGAAAAGGAGCACTACCACACAACCACCCTGACAAGGAGGTGCGTCAGCATGACCCGGGAGTACACCACATACCTCGCCGAGAAGTTCCTCCGGGAGTACCGCCTGTTCCCCGTGGAGAAGCGGCTCGCGTTCGACGCCTGGGCCGACCGCCAGGGGTTCGACCCGGACGTCAAGCGCCGGCTGTGGAGGGAGGTGAAGTCGATCTCCCGAAGGAAGGCGGCCTGAGCGGGCCGCGCCCGACCATTTGGGGGACCCGATCCGTTGCCGCCGTAGGCGGCTTTCGTTTTTTTCGGGATCAGGCAGGGAACCCCATCTCCGTGCGGATTCTGCGGTACTCGTCCGACCACACCCCGTCCGCCCCGCGGACCACTAGGGCCGGCTCCTCTTCCACCCGAGCGGGCGCGGCGCCTTGTGACGCCCAGAACAAGCTGATCAGACTCTTCCGCCCTTCCCGAAACACCACCGGCCGCACCGCGATCCGCCCCAGCCCGGCCTCGACCGCTGCGGCCACGTTCTCGTGCCGGTACCGCGTGGCGTGAACCCACACCACGATCCCCTCGGCCTCCAATCGGGCCGAGGCCGCTCGCAGGTAGTCCCGGGCTCCCCCCCGATCCTCGAACCGGCAGGGTCCCCGCTGGGGGAGCGAACTGCGGCGTCCCTCCCCCGGCGCGAGATAGGGGGGGCTACCGGTCACGAGATCGAACCGCTCCCCCGCATCGAACACCCCCGGGTCCCGGAAGTCGCCCACCCGGATCTCCGCCCTCCCCTCGATCCCGTTGTACCGGACCGACCGCCGGGCCAACCCCGCGCTCACCGCCTGAGCCTCCACCCCCACGAGCGCCGCGCCGGGGAACTTCCACAGCACCAGGAGGCCCACCGACCCGATCCCGCACCCCAGGTCCAGCACCCGCCGGGGTCGCACCCCGGCCCGCCGGCAGGCCTCCACGGCGTACCATGCCGTGAGGAGATCGTCGGTGGAGTACCGATGCCCCCGCCGGAGCTGGAAGATCTTCCAGTGCCCCGAGAGGCAGTCCAGAGTCTCCCCGGGGCCCCGCCGCAGGGAGGGATCCCCCCGGTCCCCCGGCGGCACCGGCCCTGGAGGCTCCCAGCCGGCAGGTCGCCTACGCATCGGGCCGCCCCCTCATCCCAGGTACCCCGGAATCTCCCGCAGGTCGCGGAACCGGACCCGGGCCGGGGGGCCGTCCCCCTGCCGATCCACCAAGGCGCCCACCATGCCGGCCGCCCGGGCGCCGAGCACGTCCTCGCGATACAGGTCCCCCACGTGGAGCACCCGGTCCGGCGCCTTGCCGAGCCGACGGGCCGCCTCGTGGAAGATGGCGGGGTCGGGCTTCTCGGCTCCGAACTCGGCCGAGACCAGCACGAACCGAAACCGCTCCCGCAGGCCCAGTCCGAGGAGAATCTCGTGCAGCCGGCTGTCCCAGTTGGACACCACGACCACGGGCACCCCTCTCGCCTGCAAGGCGTCCAGGCACGGCCCCACGTCCGGGAACACCTCCCAGGGATCCGGCCGGGCGAACGCTTCGTACAGGTCGTGGAAGATCGCCTCGAACACGTGAGCCGCCGTCTCCCACAGCCCTTCCAGCCGAAAAACCTCGGCCACCAGGGTTCGCCAGAACGCTCGCTCCCGCCCCGGGGAGTGGGGCCGGGACACGGCCGGCAGAAACTCGGAGCGGCGTCGGCCGAACACCTCTCGAAACCTGCGGTCCAGGGCGACCCCGTCGGCCGACACGCCGTGTCGCCGGGCCGCAGCCGCATACACCTCGCCCACCGAGGTACGAGGCCGGATCAGGGTGTTTCCGGCATCGAAGGATACGGCCTGGATGTCCATTCTATTCCGGCAACTTCCGCTAGGAGGCTGAAAATCTCTATTCCCTGCGTTTCAACAAGCAGGCCCGCATCACGGCATCACGGTCCGGGGGCATGGGGTCTGGTTCCGGCTAGGCGGCTGGGCAGCTAGGCGGCCAGGCGGCTCCCGACCCTCGACCCCAAGGCTTCGGGGGGCATGGGGTCTGACGAGATCGCCAAGAGACGGGAAAAGGAATCTCGCCTCGGCTCCCCTTGTGGACCCCGGGTTCGCCTGCTACGTTTCGCGTGTTTCGAAGCCTACCACGGCTCCAGGGGGACGGACCATGCGCCATGTGATCGTGGGAGCCAGCGCCGCCGGCCTGGCTGCGGCCGAGGCCGTCTGCGCGGTGGACCCCTCGGCCGAAGTCACCCTGCTCACCGAGGAGCCCTACCCTCCCTACTGCCGGCCCTTGATCTCCTACGCCCTGGCCGGCGAGGTCCCCCACACCCTGTACGACCTGCCGCTCCGCTGCGCCGACCGCATCCAGGTCCGGACCTCGACGCGAGTGCTCCGCGTGGATCCCGAGGAGAAAGCGGTGTTTTTGAAGAAGGGGGAGTCTCTCTCCTTCGACCGGCTCCTCTTGGCCACAGGCGCCGTACCCCGCCTCCTCGGGATGGCCGGGGAGGACGCGGCCAACGTGTTCGGGTTCCGGGCCCGGGCCGACGCCGAGGCCATCGACCGGGAGATCCGGGGAGGGGCCCGCACCGCCCTGGTGCTGGGGGGGGGCCTCGTGGGGGTGAAGGTGGCCCACGCCCTCGCAGCCCGAGGTCTGGAGGTGACCTTGTGCATCGGGTCGGAGGCTCCCTTGTCCCAGGTGGTCAATCCCGAGGCAGGCCGCCGGGTGGCCGAGGCCTTGGAGGAGGAGGGCGTGGCGGTCCGCACCGGGTACCGGCCCTCTGCCTTGGTGGGGGGGGAGGACGGCCGCATCACGGCCGTGCGGTTCGACCCGCCCGGCGAGATCCTGCGGTGCGACCTCGTGGTCCGGGGCAAGGGGGTGCGACCCCGTACCGAGTTGGCCGAGCTCCTCGGGTTCGGCGACCGTGACGGGATCCCGGTGGACGCCCGCCTCCGCACCCCCCTTCCCGGCATCTGGGCCGCGGGAGACGTTGCCCGCACCTTCGACGTGGCGTGGCAGGCTCCCCGGGTAAACGCGATCTGGCCGGCGGCCGTGGAGCAGGGGGCCCTGGCCGGCCGAAACATGGCCGGCGGCCACGAGGCATACCCCGGGAGTCTGGCCATGAACTCGGTCAAGGTGGGACGTCTCCACCTCGTCAGCGCCGGCATCACCCGGCCACCGGAGGGCCCCTACGAGGTGAGGGAGGTCTGGGACCCTGCCGCCGGGTACCGCCGGGTGGTCCTGCGGGACGGGGTGCTGGTGGGCGCGGTGGTGATCGGCACCGACGGCCGCCCAGGACCGGACCGGACCGGTCTGCTGATCGCGGCCATCCGGCGGGGAGACCGGATCGCGGACCTGCCTTTCGACCCCCTGGTAGACCGCATCTCGTGGAGCGGGTTCGCGTTCGGCCGGAAGACGGGGGGCCATGAGCCCGGCGGTTATCAACCGCCTCGCCCCGCTGGCGGATGATTCCGTGGGGAAGCCCCATCAGGCGCCCCTGCAGGGCCGTACAACGGGGAAGGTAACGTTTCCTGATCCGGGGGCCACAGCCGGCGGCGGGGCATGGGGTTCAGGAACCAGATTTCAGCGGACAGAAGACAGGAACTCCCGAAAAGCAGTTTGGGTTCCCGCGGGGATCGTCTCGGGGCACCGAAGAGCCTTCTCCCTGTCCACTGACTTCTGAATTCTGGTCCCTGAAACCCATGCCCCCCGAGACCGTGAGGTGACGCCAAGGAGGCGGGGTCATGCTTGGAACAATTGGAAAGCTCTTAGGTTTTGAAGCCTCCCAGCCTCCCAGCGTCCTAGCGGAAGTTACTGGCAAGGAGGTGTTCCGATGAAGACCGTGGTGGTTCATCCGCAGCGGTGCGTGGGGTGCATGCAGTGCCAGACCGCCTGCGCCGTGGCCCACTCTCGCGCTCAAACCCTGTACGGGGCCGTGTCCGAGGAGCCCCGGCCGGCGCCCCGGATCCACGTGGGTCCGGGACCCGGGAACCTGGCGTTTCCCAACAAGTGCCGGCACTGCGACCCGGCGCCGTGCATGCAGGCCTGCATGCCGGCGGCGCTCCGGAGGGACCTCTCCACCGGCGCGGTGCTCGTGGATCCCTCGCGGTGCATCAACTGCGGCATGTGCGCCATGGCGTGTCCGTTCGGGGTGATCCGGTGCCGAGCCGATGCCCGCACCCCGAGCCGCACCGTGGCGGTGAAGTGCGACAACTGCGTGGAGCGCCAGAAGGAGGGCCGGGTCCCGGCCTGCGTCGAGACCTGCCTGGTGGGGGCGCTGGAGTTCGGGGACCCCAACGAGATCCTGCGGGACGAGTCGCGCCGGCTGGCCCGGGAGGTCAGTCTGGGCATCCGCCAGGCCCCGGCCGCGGTTCCCCGCCAGCCGGAGGCGGTCGGCCTGTGGCGGGCCCTGGGGGAGGCTGCCGAGGCCGTGGGCCCGGGGGACTGAGTCCCCGTCCGGCTCTCCACCAGGCCCCATGCCCCCCGAGACCGTGAGGTGACGCCAAAGGGGCGTGGTCATGCTTGGGACGCTTGGAAAGCAGAGAGGTTTTCAAGTCTCCTAGCGTCCCAGCATCCCAGCTTTCTAGCCGTAAGGAGGTCGCACCATGGCCGTCAAGATCGAGAAAGCTCGAGAACTCTCCGTGACCCAGGACGCGCCGGGCCTGATCGACAAAGCCCGGACCGACGGGGTTGCCACCGTTTGGGACCGCCACGAGGCCCAGAAACCCCGGTGCGGCTACTGCGACCTGGGCCTGTCGTGCCGCATCTGCGCCATGGGCCCGTGCCGGATCGACCCGTTCGGCGAGGGCCCCCAGCAGGGGGTGTGCGGCGCGGATGCCGACATCATGGTGGCGCGAAACCTAGGCCGGATGATCGCGGCCGGGTCCGCCAGCCACTCGGACCACGGCCGGGACCTGGTGGAGACCCTCCTGGCCGTGGGAGAGGGCAGGGCCCCGGGCTACACCATCGCCGACGAGGGGAAGCTCCGGGCGCTCGCGGCCGAGTTCGGCATCGATACCGAGGGGAAGTCCTCCCAGGCCCTGGCCAGGGGGCTGGCCGACGCCATGCTCGAGGAGTTCGGCATGAAGAAGGGGCGGCTCCAGTTCGTGGACCGTATGCCGGCCGCCCGGGTGGCGGTGTGGGAGAAGCTCGGCATCCTGCCGCGGGGCATCGATCGAGAGGTCACCGAGATGATGCACCGCACCCACATGGGGGTGGACAACGACTACGTGAACATCCTGCTCCACGGCTTCCGCACGGCCCTGGCCGACGGTCTCGGCGGCTCGATGATCGGCACGGAACTCTCCGACGTGCTGTTCGGGGTACCCAAGCCCACCACCTCCCAGGCGAACCTGGGGGTGATCCGGCCCGACCAGGTGAACATCCTGCTTCACGGCCACAACCCGGTGGTGTCCGAGATGGTGGCCCGGGCGGTGGAGGATCCGGAGCTCGTCCAGCGGGCCCGGGACGCGGGCGCGGCCGGCATCAACCTGGTTGGCCTGTGCTGCACCGGCAACGAGCTGTTGATGCGCCGGGGCATCCCCATGGCCGGGAACCACCTCATGACCGAGCTGGTGTTGGTGACCGGCGCGGTGGACATGATGATCGTGGATTACCAGTGCATCATGCCCGCGTTGCCCCAGATCGCGGGGTGCTACCACACGAAGTTCGTGTCCACGAGCCCTAAGGCCAAGTTCCCGGGTGCCGAGCACCGGGAGTTCACCCCGGAGAACGCCGAGGCCCTGGCCCGGGAGGTGGTGCGCGAGGCGGTGGACAACTACCGCAACCGAAAACCAGGCGCGGTGGCCGTGCCTTCGGAGCCCGTGGCCCAGATGACGGGGTTCAGCGTGGAGGCCGTGCTGGCCGCCCTGGGCGGCACCCCCCAGCCCCTCGTCGACGCGATCACCGCGGGCAAGATCCGGGGGGCGGTGGGTGTGGTGGGGTGCAACAACCCCAAGGTGAAGCACGACCTCGGCCACGTGGAGCTCACCCGCCGTCTGATCGAGCACGACGTGCTCGTGCTGGACACCGGATGTGCAGCCGTGGCCAACGCCAAGGCGGGGTTCAAGGTGCCCGAGGCCGCCGATCTGGCCGGCCCTGCGCTTCGGGAGGTGTGCCGGAGCCTCGGCATCCCGCCGGTGCTCCACGTGGGCTCGTGCGTGGACAACACCCGCATCCTGCACCTGGCCGGGGCCCTGGCGAACACCCTGAACGTGGACACGGCCCAGCTGCCCTTAGCCGGGGCGGCTCCCGAGTGGTACTCGGAGAAGGCCGTGGCCATCGCGTTCTACGTGGTGGCCGCGGGCATCACCACCTTCCTGGGCGTGGTGCCGCCGATCCTGGGCTCGCCCAACGTCGTCAAGCTGGCCACACAGGGGCTCGACGAGGTGATCGGCGCCCGGTTCGTGGTGGAGCCCGACCCGGCCAAGTGCGCCGACGCCATCGTGGCCCACATCGACGGCAAGCGAAAGGCCCTCGGCCTCTGATCCCAAGGCCCGGCTTCCCGCCCGGGGGCGGCCGCCCCCGGGCGTTCCTGTGCCCCCCTCCTCCCGCTCGGCGCCTTGACACCTCGGCCGGGCCCACCTACCGTTACCGTTCTCCCGGCGGGTTCGCCCCGGCGGCCGGCCGCCCAACGGCTCAGC
>JAADGT010000167.1 GCA_013152215.1 Deltaproteobacteria bacterium | reverse complement strand
TCGGTCGTTGGTCACCCGTCACTCGTCACGGCCCCTGGCCTTCGGCCAGCTAGGCGGCTAGGCAGCTAGGTGGCCGGGCGGCTCTCGAATCGCGCCAAATCTCGGGGGTATGGGGCCTGCTGGAGCGCCGCGCGCGGCTCCTTAGCTCGCCGCGCAGCGCCTCCCACGCTCGTACCGTGAATTCGTCCGTGCCCCACCGAACGGTCATGAAACCACCGCCGGTGCCCCGTGCCTGCGCGGCGAATCTCAATGCCCGCCTTCGCGCGCGGCCGGAAGCAGGCCCCCTGCCCCCGGTTCCCCTTCACCTCACCGGGGGCAGGGGATCCGTCAGTCCCGCAACGTGGCCACCAGGCGCTTGGGATGGAGCAGGAGGTCGAGGGCGTCCTGCGGCCTGGGCACCACGATCCGGGCCCGCCTCAATGTCTCCCAGGCCGCCCCTTCCGGCCCCAACACCACGATGCCCAACTCCGCCCGGGCGATCATCCGGTGATCGTTGACCCCATTGCCCAGGGCCGCGGTGGTCTCCGGCCCCAGCCGCTCGAGGATCTTCTCCTTCTGGGCCGACTGGAACCCCGGGGTCAAGCGTCGCACCTCCACCCCCGGCACGGAGATCTCCTCACCCACCGTGCCGAAGGTGTCGGCCGTGGCCACCACCACCCGAACCCGGGCCGCCAAGGCGGCCAGCCGCTCCCTCACCTCCGGCTCCACCCGGCCGTCCACCGCCAGGGTTCCGTTGAAGTCCGCGAGCACCGTGCGAACCTCCAAGGGCCCGGCTCCGGGGATCTCCACCCGAATCACGGTCCATCCTCCTGCACCCCGCGCACGAAACCGTCCACTTTTGCCTCCGTCGATCGTTTGGGGCCCTCGCCTCCGGCCCCGCGCAGTGTAGTGGGACCGGCGGTGGTGTCAAGAGGAGCCGGGGAAGTCACCAATGAATCCGAGTGGTTTCCGAGGAGCGGCCCAAAGCGGTCCGGGCGAAAGCCTACCACCACGATAAATTATCCGATTCACTTGACCCTACTTAGTCGCTGTGAAATAATCGATCATATTAAACCATTTTCCACCAGACGACAGGAGATCGTCATGCCCACTTCCCGCCGTGTGTACGACAGCATCGCGGACCTCGTGGCCAACCCGGAGAATCCCACGCCCCTGGTGCGCATGGCCCGGTTCGCCCCCGAGGGCCCCATGGAGCTGTACGGCAAGCTGGAGTTCTTTAACCCGTTCGGCTCGGTCAAGGACCGCACCGCGGCCTATCTGCTGAAAGGCCTACAGGAACGAGGGGAGCTGCCCCCGGGCAAGAAGATCGTGGAGCCCACCTCGGGAAACACCGGCATCGCCCTGGTGGCGTTGGCGAACCTCCTCGGGGTGAAGGCGACCATCACCGTGCCCAGCGCCCTGCCCGAGGAGAAACTCACCGTGCTTCGGCTTCTGGGCGCAGAGGTATGGCCCACTCCGGACGACCTGTGCCCCATCAACCATCCCAAGGACGGGGCCATTGCGCTCGCCAAGAGCATCGCCGAGGGGCCGAGGACCCGGGACGGGTACGTGATGCCCAACCAGTACGAGAGCCCGGACAACGTGCGCGCCCACTACGAGACCACCGGACCGGAGATCTGGGAGCAGACCGAGGGCCGGATCACCCACTTCTTCGCCGGGTACGGCACCTGCGGCACGATCACGGGCGTGGGTCGGTACCTCAAGGAACAGAATCCGGACATCCGGATCGTGGCGATCCAGCCCCAGCGGGGCCACAGGCTCCCCGGGCTCAAGAACTTCGAGGAGTCGAAGCAGCCCGAGATCCTGGATCCCTCGGTGGTCGACGAGACGATCACCGTGCCCGACGAACCCGCCTACCAGACCGCCATCGAGCTGGCGCGGACCGAGAGCCTGCTCGTGGGCCCCTCGTCGGGGGCGGTTTTGTGGGCCGCCCGGGAGAGGGCCCGCACCGAGGGGGGGGTGGGCGTGGCCATCGTGCCCGACGGGGCGTTCAAGTACATGAGCTTCTACCAAGACTGGCTCGGGGACGACGGCCAACCCCGGGTGTAGCCTCACCCCCTCGCCGTCTTCGAACGAACTGCCTTCCGCAAGAAGGAGGGGCCTTCCCGGCCCCTCCTTCTTCCTTGTGCTGGGCCCCCTCTCCGGTACACTTGCTCTCCCTTGAACAAGGGGCCAGCGGGCCGAACCGCTGCTCCGGGCTCCGGAGATACTGCGATGGGCGGGCTTCGGTTCTTCGTGCTGGGCGAGCTGCGGGTGGAGCGTGTGCCGGGAGGCCAGGCGGTTTCCCTGCCGACCAGCGCGGCCGCCGTGCTTGCCTATCTCCTGTGCGCCGGACGCCGAGTGCCCCGGGACACCCTTGCGGGAACCCTGTGGGCCGGTCTGCCCGACGCGCGCGCCCGGCGTTGCCTCAGCACCGCCCTGTGGAGGCTCAGCGGGGCGCTCGGCGGTGGGGAGTGCCTCGTCGCGAACCGTGCGGAGGTGGCGATCGACCTCCACGGGCACTGGTTCGACCTCGCCGAGTTTCTCCGACTCACCGAGCCCACGGCGACTCAGCCCTTCCACTCCCTCTCGTTCGATCAGGCGACCTGGGCCGAGGCCGGGCTCGCCCTCCATACCGGGGATCTCCTCGCCGGCTGGGACGCCCCGTGGGTCGACCTGGAACGGGAGAGCGTCCGACGCAGGCGCCATGCCACGCTCGAGGCACTGACCCGCTTCTACGCGTACTACGGCATGTACGAACGGGCCCTGGCCGCGGCCCTGCGCCTGTTGGACGAGGACCCGCTGCGCGAAGACGTGCACCGCCACGTCATGCAGATCCACCTGGAGGCCGGCCGCCGGGGGCTCGCCCTCCGCCAGTTCGAGCGGTGCCGGGCTGCGCTGCGCGATCAACTGGACGCCACCCCCGACCCCGAGACCCTTCGCTTGGCCGAACAAGCGCGACTCCTTGCGCCGAGCCGGCCGCCCGTCGGATCCCCTGATCCCCGCCTCGCTTCGGCGCTGGACCGCCTCGAGCGCTGTATCGACCGACTCGAACGACTCCTCAAATAGCTCTCCCGCCCTTTCGGTTATTTCTCGCACCAAACGGATATTTTTACTGCTTGGTGACATTCTGGTGACTCCCCGGTGATCCCCCGGTGATCCGGATCGAGTTGGGTACGGTGCCGCGGGGGTTCCCACGAGCGGGCGAGGCCCGGGAGGTGGTCATGGCAACCGAAGGGGTGGAACAGGCGGTGCGCGAGGTGCAGATCGCCAAAGAGGCCGGGGAGCCCGACCTCCTCGGGCTCCCCAACGTGGTGGGGGTGGGGGTCGGGTTCAAGGAGGTGAAGGGCAAGCCCACCAAGGACGTGGCCCTGGTGGTGTACGTGGAGCGTAAGCTCCCCAAGAAGGACCTGGGCAGGAACGCGATCGTGCCGCAGCAGTGCGATGGAGCCAAGACCGACGTGGTGGAGACCGGCCCCCTCGTGGCCCTGGCCCTCACCGCACGGATCCGGCCGTGCCGACCCGGCTATAGCATCGGCCACTGGCGCATCACGGCCGGCACCTTCGGGTGCCTGGTGCGGGACCGCTGCTCCCCGGGCCGGGTCTACGTGCTCAGCAACAACCACGTGCTGGCCGACTCCAACGCAGCAGCGGTCGGCGACCCGGTGCTCCAGCCGGGTCGACACGACGGCGGCGCGTACCCGGCCGATCTCGTGGCCCGGCTGGAACGCTTCGTGGCGATCCGGTTCGGCTCGGCCGACCGCTACAACCTGGTGGATGCGGCCCTGGCTCGACCGGTGGACCTGCGGCTCGCGGTCGGCTCGACGCCAGGCCTCGGCCTGCCCATGGGCACGGCCGAGGCGGTGCTGGGCCAGGACGTGGTGAAGACCGGCCGGACCACCGGCACGACCACCGGGAGGGTCACCGGGATCGACGCCACCGTGGCCGTGGGCTACGGGACGAAGGGCACTGCGTACTTCCGCAACCAGATCGTCACCACGAACATGAGCCAGGGGGGCGACTCGGGTTCGCTCCTGATCGAACGGGCCGGCCGACGGGCCGTGGGTCTACTGTTCGCCGGCTCGAGCCGGATCACCATCCACAACGACATCCACAACGTGCTGCTCGCCCTCGGCGTCGAGCTCGTCGTCGCCTGACGACCACAAAGGAGGATTCCCATGTCTTGTTGTCACCACGAACTGCCTTCCCCGGAGTGGCTCGAGGCCGAGGCCCGGCTCGGGCCGGACCAGGAGACCGCCGAGCAGGAAGCCGCCGTCCTCGCCACCAAAGCGGCCCGCAGGGAGAAGGAGGCCCAGGTCCTGGACGTGCTCTCCGCCTTGAAGATGAAGGTGGCCGATCTCGAGGCCCAGACCCGCACCGAGGTCGCGTCGGTGGACGCCCTGTGCGCCCAGGCGGAGGAGGCCCTCGCCCCGGCCGGGGAACCCGACGAGTCCGGCGTGATGCGGGAGCTCGCCGCCTCGGCAGCCCTGGTCGAGGCCGAGACCGTGGCCGGCACCGGGCCGGGCAACTACTACGACTACAACCCCTATCACGGGTGGTGGGCGTGGTACCGCCACAACGAGGGCGGGGTCACCCAGGGGAGCGGGGGGTTCAGCCTGTCGGCGCGCAGGATGTACGCCTACGCCAACGCCCGGGGCGACGGCTGGGGCATCACCGACGACAACTACGTGAGCACTTACGTCAAGCTCTACTTCGGATTCTGGCCACGCCGAAACGGCCACGTCCGTGCGTACGTCCCCTACGTGACCCGGGGTTGGTACACGATCTACGCCAACGACCACTGGTACGACTCCAAGTCGGCCCGGCTCGCCGTGGACGTGTCGGTCCGGCTCTACCAGAACTACTGGTCCGGCACGGTGCGGAGCGACGTGTTCGCCCTTTCGGACGACAACATCAACCGCTCGGGCCGGATCGACCGCTCCGGGTCGGTGTACAGTGCCTCCCTGCCGGTGGGGGCCGGACGGTGGGTGATCGCCGAGGTCCAGCTGCGGGTCCACGCCTACACCTCGGGCGGGGGGTCCACGTCCCGGGTGAGCTTTCGGCACCCCGATTCGGTGTTCGTGCCCTACGTGCGGTTCGACTTCTCCTGAGCCGCCCCGGCCCGGCGGAGCGCACCCCCGCGGACCTCCGCACCGAGGTGCGTTCAAACTGAGAGCCCTCGGGGGCGGGGGAACCTTGGCACCGTGCCACAGCAGCGGGCGCCACCCGGCGGTCCGTTGACACCGCCCGGACCTGCGGCAGGTTGTTTGTTTGTTCGTTCCTCCAGGAGACGCGATGACCACCGTGGATCAGGCCCAGGACGTGCTGGCCCGGCATCGGGCCGGTCTTCTCTCGAGGACCGGGGTGGTGGGGGTCTGGGTGGGGCTCGGGCCCGACGGGGAGGCCTGCATCCGGGTCGGCACGGACCGGCCGGCCGGTTCGGTGGACCCTCCCCTCCCGGACGAGATCGAGGGGGTTCCGGTCCTTCCCGAGAACGTTGGGCCGATCGTCGCGGCCCGAAAGGGGCGGCCCTGATGCGTTGGAAACCTCTGCTGCTCGGCCTCGCCGTCCCGCTCTGGCTCGGCGTCCAACCGGGGTGGGGCGGCGAGCTGCGTCCCTTTGCCCCTCCGCCTCCGGCTCGGCAGCCCGCTCCCGCGCCCCGGCCCGACCCGTTCCAGGAGTTTCGGCAGCAGGCGGCCCGCCTCACCCCCGAGGAACGCCGGGACCTGGCAGCACGGCTCGCCCAGCGGCTGAAGCAGGCGAAAGAGCAGGGAAACGAGGAGGCCGCGTACCGGTACTACCGGTTCCTGCAGATCCTGGAGGAGCAGCCGTGATCGGCCGGGGCCCGCTGCCGGTGGCCGTCCTCGCCGCTTTCCTCGTCCTCGTGCCCGGCCGGGCGCCGGGCGACCCTCCCGGCACGAACCGGGTGGACGCGTTGATGAAACTGGTGGACGCCACCGACCTCGCCGGTGTGCCGCCCTCGGACCTCACGACGACGAGCACCGACTACCAGCTCTACCTGAAGCTCCTGCACGAGTACCGGATGAAGCAGGAGGCCAACCGGGTGATCGAGTGCGTGCTGCTGAGCATCACCCTGGTGGTGAGCCTGGCCGCGGTGCTCGGGGTTCTGCTGTGGCGGTCCCCCCACTCGACCGCCCAGGTCCTCAACGCCAGCGGGCTCGTCCTCGTGGTGTTCGCCACCGTGTTCATCGTGGTGTTGGCCGATGCCGAGCAGCAGCTCACCGCGGCCATGGGTATCCTGGGCGCCATCGTGGGCTACCTGTTCGGCTCGATGCGCCGGCCCGCCCCGGACGCCCCGTCCCCACCGCCCTCTTCTCCGTAGGGAAAGGAGAGCCTACATGTCCCCGGCCCCCTTCGAGACCTACCGGTTCGACGCCCGGCCCGACACGGCCGACTTCCGCGACCGGCTGTTCGAGCCCACCCTGATCGAGGTGCCCCCCCGGTTGCCGGTGGAGCGGTTCCGGCGGGCCCGGGTGCCGGTGCTGGACCAGGGGCCGGACGGCGCATGCACCGGGTTCGGGCTGGCCACGGTGGTCCACTTCCTGCTGCGCACCCGCAGCGTGGAGCCCGACCGTACCCGGGTCAGCCCGTGGATGCTCTACGATCTGGCCCGGCGGTACGACGAGTGGCCCGGCGAGGACTACGAGGGCTCCAGCGCCCGGGGTGCGGTGAAGGGCTGGCACAAGCACGGGGTGTGCGCGGCACGGCTCTGGCCCAGGCGCCGGAACCGGGGCCGGCTCACGGCCGCGATCGCCCAGGACGCCGGACGCCGGCCCCTGGGCGCCTACTACCGCGTGAACCACCACGACCTGGCCGCGCTCCACACGGCCCTGGCCGAGGTGGGGGTGCTGTACGCCACCTCTTGGATCCACACGGGGTGGTACGAGCCCGGGGCCGACGGGGTGATCCCCCACCGGCCCGACCGGGTGGGCGGCCACGCCTTCGCCATCGTGGCATACGACGAGAGGGGGTTCTGGCTCCAGAACTCCTGGGGGCCGGGGTG
>JAADGT010000062.1 GCA_013152215.1 Deltaproteobacteria bacterium | reverse complement strand
GCACCGCGTCGGAGATCTGGTCCGCCACCTTGTCCGGGTGGCCCTCGGTCACGCTCTCGGATGTGAACAGATAATCGGTCATGCCCATGGGGGGAACTCCCTAAAAATGACTGTCGTTGGTCGTTCGTCGCCGGTCGTGGGTCGGAACTGCCGTGAATCAGGAACTACCGTGAACGTAAATCGTAAGCCGTGAATCGTTGGGATGCGTCGCGTCCGCTGGGCGGGTGGGCAGTACGGCGGCTGGACAGCTTTTGTTTCCTGCCCCCGGCAATGCCAACGGCAAACGACCAACGGCCAACAGCAGCCGTTTCCGTGACAAGTGGGGAAAGGCGGTGACAGGTGACTCGTGACACGGTGACGGGTGGGAACGGCCGTGACGAGTGGGAACTGCCGTGACGGGTGACGCGTGATCCGTGACGACGGACGGCAGCCTCTCCGTCCCAACGTCCCAACGTCCTAGCGTCCCATTGGTCCCCGGCCAACGACCAACGGCAGTCGTTTCCGTGACGGGTGTCGACGCTTTGCGTCGGCTGGAAGGCTGGAACGCTAGGAGCTTAGGAGGCTTTCTAGCTTCCCAGCTTTCTAGCTTTCCTGCGGCCCGCGTGGCGGGCCAGGGGTGCCGAGGGGGAAAGGCCCGTCGCGGGGGCTGCCACTCTGGTTCGGTCATGACCGTTGCCCCTCCCTGGGATTCGGCTGGGGGGCCGAAAGGCTGGGATGCTGGGAGGCTGGAATGCCGAGGCACGGGGGGACCGACCTCCCCCGCTTACGCTCCGACGGACGCCGAATGATACGGAAAACACCGGTTGGGGACAAGGGGGGAACGGCCGTGACGAGTGATCAATGACGGGTGAGGAAGGCGGTGACAGGTGACGAGTGACGAGTGCCGGGTATCGACGCTTCGCGTCGGCTGGGAGGCTGGAAGGCGGAAAGACCGTCCGTCGCAGGTCGTTCGTCGATTGTCGTTGGGGCCGAGGGAGCGAGGCCGGTCCGGCCGTTCATCCCGCCCGGGATCGCCTGCGGGAGCAGGCTCCTACCGATGTGGCCCCCCGCTCCCGCCGCCTCTCCGTCCCAACGTCCTACCGTGCCCAACGGCCCTCGGCCAACGACGTGTTTACACCTTGAGAACCTTTGCATGCTCGGAACGCGCTACCTGGCAGAGTTTCTCGTCGGCACACACAAAGCTATCCGAATCTTTTTCGCAGTACAAAAGGTAGGTCGCTAACTGAAGTGCATCCAACGTTTTCAGAGACGTGGCCGAAGCATACCTCGCCAGCAATCGCACCGCTTCGTCATACACAAATGATGCAACGTGAAACACCTCAAAACGATCTCTGCAATCCTCTTCGAACCGCCTGATCACTGCGTCTACCACGCTCTGGCTTATCTCTTTCTCCCGGCATTTCTTGTACAACGCAGAACACAGTTCGACGCGTGCCAGCTCAGATATCAGGATCTCGGCTTGCCCTGAGTAGGCGCTCAAACAAGTATCCGACCCTTTTTCCCTGTGATAGATTTTCACAAGAGCTGAGGTATCGAAGAATAATCTGTTCATACCCTTTCGTCCCGTTCTTCACATATGGTTTCTGCCCATTCACTGGCAGATGTGGACGTGAGCTCAAGAATCTCCTGAATGGACGGAGCTCTTACACGAGGCTCCTCCCGATGCTCGCGAACCCTTTTCATCTGGCGCAGATACTCATAGAGGGCCACCATGGCCTGGCTGTCTAGGGAGTTCAACTCTTCTTCTATTCGCCTGCGAAGTGTATTCATGGTTTCCTATCCTCCACCGACAGAAGGGGAACTACGGTGATCAGTGACGAGCGGAAAAGGCAGTGACGCGTGATCCGTGACGAGTGACGCGGTGACGGCCCAGAGCCGCCTTGCCTCCGCGATTCATCGGCCACAGATTCACACTGATGAACACAGAATCCGTGCAAATCTGTGCCGATCTGTGGCTCTCTATCCCTTCCGCTTCCTAGCCTTCCAGCTTTCTAGCTTTCCTGCGGCCCGCGTAGCGGCCATCCCCCCGCGTCCCTCCCTATTCCACCGGCGCATCGAAACGCTCCGGGTGTCCGCGGCACCAGGCCAGCACGGCGTCCAAGACCGCTTCCACGTCCCCGAGCCGCTGGGAGCACACCTCGTACAGCTCTTGGGGCCCGACCTCGTGGTAAAAGTGGACCATCCGGTTCCGATAGCCCGCCAGAACGACAAGGGTCCGGGCAACGTCGGGTGCCAGCACGCCGACCCGCTCGAGACCCCTCGCCACCTCCTTGTACTCGGAGGGCGCCACCCCAAACCCCTTTGCGAGCACGTGGCGTCCCAGGTCCAGCAACGCCTCCAAGGCCCGGCGGAGGTACGACTCTGCCGCGGCCACGTTCCTGGCGTCCGAGAAGAACTCGTCGGTGCTCCCCAGGGGAAGCCCCCGCACGCAGGCCAGCATCTCTCGCACCCAGGCCGCTCTTTCGGCCACCACGGCCGCCCGAAGAGTCGACGGGGTCATCGAGCTCCCTCCCGGTAGATCGCCCGGATCCTCTCCTTGTGCCAATGGGCCAGATCTCCGGCCCGCGCCAGCACGTAGAGTTCGTACCGGGCCTGGGCATCCGGGTCGGTGCAGGCCAGGATCTCACCCCGGATCACTTCGTACGCCAAGAACGCCGGCGCCTCGGTCACCACGACGAGGTCTACCCGGCCCACGTCGAACAGATCCTCCAGGGCCTGGGCCAGCTCCACCTTCTCGAAGGCTCCCAGCCGCCGGCCCGGCCTCGGCTGCACCCCGATGTCCAGGTCGGACGCGCCGGGTTCGGGCTGTACGTCCCCACCCCGCACCCTCGCCGCCGCCTCAGCGGCCCGGCTGCCGAACGCATAGATCGCCACTAGGTCGTGGCGACGGCACAGGTCCAAGAGGCGCTCGGAGAGGGACATGGAGAAGCTCCGTTGGGACGATAGACTGCCGTGACGAGTGGGAACTGCGATGACGAGTGACGAGTGATCGGTGACGAGTGTCGACGCTTCGCGTCGGCTGGAAGGCGCTGATGCACTCGTCTGCCAGAATCCTCACGCTGCCTCCTCGGAAACCGGATGCACGATGTCGGTTCCCAGGATCTGTGCCGCAAAACGCAGAGCAGCCCGAACGTCTTCGACCTCAAGCCCGGGATGCTCCCGAGCCAGGTCCTCAGGCGTCCGGCCGGCGGCGAGTTCCTCTAAGATGAACTCCACCGTGATCCGAGTCCCCTGAATCACCGGTTTTCCGAACATGACGTGCGGGGTGGAAATGATCCGGGATGAAGGCATGGCTAGGCTCCCCGAGTAGCGACGAGTTCCATATACGTCACAGCCGATACTGCAAAGCTGCCGCAGTCGGCGATTCGTCGAGCCGCGCGGTTGTTTCCGCGCATATACCAGATCAGGATATCCGTATCGAAGATGAGCATTCAGTACCGGCCCTTCCGAAGCTCACCCAGGTAGCGTTCCACATCCTCCACCGCTTCGTAATCCGACCAGATCCCAAACAGCTCCTGCACTTCCCCCTCGGGGAAGTCCCGGGGTTCCAAAGCCACGAGCTTGGCCCGGGGCTTCCCGCGATACGTGACAATGACCTCCTCGCCTCGCTCCACGGCCTCGAGGAGCCGCCTGGTGTGGGTGCGGAGGTCTTTGGCGCAAACTTTCATGGCTCCGAGCCCTCCTTGCTGCGAGTGACGCTTTGCAGTGTACCCTTTATCTCTGCGCCGTCACCCTCCCCGCACCGCTGCCCCACGGAGCCTTATGGGGGCCGAGGGAGCGAGCCCGGTCCGGCCGGGCCTCCGGCCCGGGATCGCCTGCGGGAGCAGGCTCCTACCGATGTGGCCCCCCGCTCCCGCCGCCCGGCCACGGTCACGGGGCCGTGACGAGCTCCGCTCCCTCGGGCCAGACCCGACGGAAGTGCTCGACGTTCAAGGTGAGCAGCCGTTCGGCTGCCGCCTTTTCGGCGGCCCGTGCGATGAGGCCGTCGTAGACCGCGCCTCCGGCCACAGCCAGGTCCGCCAAGCGCCGGAGGAGGGATCGATAGTCGGCGGCATCGAAGGTGATGATCGTGGCCCGGGATGCGATGTTTTCCTCGACGAGGCGCAGGGCCGCAGCCGGCGAGATGCGCGGAGTCGTCGGAAGTCGTGTGAGGACGGCGTAGAGCTCCGCCAGGGTGTGGACGGCGACGAGGAACCCCAGGTCGCCCCCCTTGGCCCTTCGCAGCCACGGTGCGGCCCGGTGGTGGGCCGGATGCGCTGCGACCATGGCGGCCACGAGGACCGACGTGTCGAAAAGGACCTTCATCGTCCCCCTGAAGCCGTCAAGTCCTCGAGGCGGGCCGCCCGGGTCCTCGCGACGGCCTCGTCCAGATCTCCGGTCGCACGACCCCGGAACACCAGGAGGCCGTCCTGTTCGACAAGGGTTCCCTCCTCCCGCAGCGGCCGGAGGAGGACCGCGTCCCCCCGTTCGCTGATCTCCAGGACCGTTCCGGGGGAGAGCCCGAGGTGGTCTCGAACCCGCTTGGGAATGAGTACCCGTCCAAAGCGGTCCAATTTTGCCTCCATCGATGTCCTCCTCGCACCTGGCCTCGTGGTTGCCAATATATCACAAAAATTGGCAACCGAGAGGAGGAGGTCTTGAGAGTGGGAGGCTGGGGGCCACAGATTCACACTGATGAACACAGATGTGGGAAAAGCGGGAGGGGCCACCACCGGTGGATGGGGGCGTCCGCACCCCAAGATCCGCGCAAATCTGTGTTCATCTGTGGCTTTCTGGCCTTTCCGCCTCCTAGCCTCCCAGCGGGCTCCCCCTCACCTCGTCCTTGATGCGCTTCACGTGGCCGCGGCCCAGGCCCTTGACCTCGCAGCCCAGCTCGAAGTAGCGCCGGATCTTGGCGTCGTCGAGGATGCCGAAGCAGTCGATCACGGCCACGGGCTGGCCGGTTCGGGCGACCACCTCGTCCGGGTCCAGGTCGAGGTAGGGGGCGTGGCGGACGGCAAACACCACGGCGTCGGCCCCTGCCAGGGCCTGGTCCAGGTCCTTCTCCACCCGAAGCTCCTTGAGCTTCTCCTGGTTGCGGAAGAACCGCTTCCAGCTGTACTCCGGCGAGGGGTACTCGTCCTGCTTCTCGAACTCCCACCAGTGGTCCACGTAGGGGTCGTGCACCCGGGGCTCGGCGCCCATCTCGGCGAGCCGGCGCACCAGGAGCTCGGACCCGCTGTAGCGGGTGTCGCCCACGTCCTCGCGGTAGGAGGCCCCGAGCACCAGCACCTCGGCCGCGGCCACGGGCCGGCCCATGTTCCGCAGGGCGTCGCGCACCAGCTGGGAGGCGTGCAGGGCCCGGGTGTCGTTGATGTCGATGGCCAAGGGGGTGATCCGGAAGATATCGTCTTCGAACCCGTGGATGTGGTGGTAGGCCCACACCCCGAGCCCCCCGTCCTTGGGCAGGCAGTAGCCGCCGATGCCCGGCCCCGGGAAGATGATGTTCGAGTGGGTGGGCCGGACCTTGATCGCCTCGATCACCTTGATCAGGTCCACGCCGTTGCGCTCGGCGAACAGGCTCCACTCGTGCAGGAACGCCAGGATGGTGGCCCGGAAGCTGTTCTCCACGATCTTGGCGGTCTCGGACTCGATGGGCCGGTCGAGCACGGTGAGGGGGTACTCGTCCACGTTGAGCACGTCGCTCAGGAACCGGACCACCCGGTCCCGGGCCTCGTCGTTGATGCCGCTGCACACCCGCCAGAAGTTGCGGATCGAGTCCACGTACTGTCGGCCCGGCATGACCCGCTCGTAGCTGTGGGCCAGGAGGGGGTCGGACTCGATGCCCCGCCGCCGGAACACCTTGCGCATGATCGGGTAGGCCACCTGCT
Organism: Deltaproteobacteria bacterium; assembly: GCA_013152215.1. Classification (GTDB taxonomy): domain Bacteria; phylum Desulfobacterota; class Deferrisomatia; order Deferrisomatales; family Deferrisomataceae; genus Deferrisoma. The sequence continues at coordinate 1,768 of JAADGT010000062.1, read as the reverse complement.
CGGTGGTGCCCGGGGCCACGGTGGTCTCGATCAGCACCAGGGCGTCGGGCCGGATGTGCTGGGCGATGATCTCCAGGGACTGCTCCAGGGCGGCCATGTCGGCCCGGCCGTTCCGCACGTTGCCCAGGTCTTCCTTGAGGTAGTCGCACTGCACGTCCACCACCACCACGTCGGCCAGCTTCAGGGCGTCGTAGGTGAAGGTGGCGGTGAGGGTCTTCTTCTCGTGGACGCACCGGCGGATCAGCTCGTCCACCTTGGGGTCCTCGGACTTGACCGGCGACAGGCCCCGGTTCAGCAGCGGGATCTTCCAGTAGCTGCGCACGCTGGGCCGCTGCATGCCGATCACGAACTTGGTGGGGTTGCCCTCGGCGTCCTCGGCGTCGGCCACCACCGCGGCCATCACCGCGCCCACGAACCCCACGCCGACCACCACCACGACCTCCCGGCCCAGGGCCCGCTGCTCGGCCGCCAGGCGCTCGAGCCGAGAGAACTCGGTCTGGTAGTCCTCGGGATCGGGCAGCGGGAACCGCTCGCCGTCGGGGCTTACGGAGTAGAGCATGCTCATGGGACCCCTCCTTCGGGTAGGCGTTGGGACGTTAGGACGTTGGGACGTTGGGAGGCTGGGACGTTTCAGCGGCTGCCCAGCAGCCCTGCGGTCACGACGCACGACCTGCGACCCGCGACGAACGACCTTTCCTCCTAGCCTCCTAGCCGCGTTTCATCGGCCACAGATCCACACAGATGAACACAGATATGGATCTCATCTCCACCCAAAAATCCGTGTAAATCCGTGCAAATCTGTGGCTTCCAGCCTTCCAGCCAACGCGACGCGTCGTCACCTGTCGCGGAAACGACTGCCGCTGGTCGCTGGTCGTTCGTCGTTGGTGAGCGGCAAGGCGGCCGTTTTTTTCGTCACCCGTCACCCGTCACTGATCACACGTCACGGAAGTACTGCCGTAAATCGTGAATCGTGGCCAGGCGGCTGGGCGGCTGGGCGGCCGGGCCGTCACCGATCACCCGTCACGCGTCACGGCCTTCCCAGCGTCCGTCTCAGGGCCTCGCGCCAGTGGGGCGGGTCGAGGTCCAGGGCCCGGCGGGTGGCGGTCTTGTCGAGCACCGAGCAGGCCGCCGGGGTGGGGTAGTCGGCCGTGGGGATGGGACGGATCCGGGGGGCCCGCGCAACGAGCCCCAGGGTCACGGCCTCCTCCGCGATCGCCACGGCGAAGTCGTACCAGCTCGCCACGCCCGCGTCGGTCCAGTGGTGGAGCCCGGTCACGCCCCGCTCCACCGCCCGCAGCACCGCCCGAGCCAGCGACCGGGCCGCCGTGGGCGTGCCCACCTGGTCCTCCACCACGCCGAGCTCGTCCCGATGGCGGAACAGCCGGAGCATGGTCGTCAGGAAGCTCGGGCCCTCCACCGAGTACACCCAGGCCGTGCGGAGGACCAGCGCCCGATCCCCCAGCACCGACCGCACGGCCTCCTCCCCGGCGAGCTTGCTCCGGCCGTAGATGTTGAGGGGAGCCGGGGGGTCCCCGGGCCGGTAGGCGCCCCCCTTGGTTCCGTCGAACACGTAGTCGGTGGACACCTGGACCATGCGGCAGCCGGCCCGGCGGCACGCCTCGGCCACGATCCGGGCGCCCTCGCCGTTGACCGCGAACGCCCGGTCCGGCTCGGCCTCGGCCTGGTCCACCCGGGTGTAGGCGGCCGCGTTCACCACCCAGCTGGGCCGCAGCTCCTCCAGCAGCCGCGCCACGGCCGCCGGGTCGGT
>JAADGT010000117.1 GCA_013152215.1 Deltaproteobacteria bacterium | reverse complement strand
CGCGAGTGCGGCATCCGATCGCCGCGCCGTCTCATGCCGTTGCCAGCCCGTCGGTCCAGGCGACGACAGCGGAACCCCCGGAAGCCGGTGGAGATCCGGACGTTCGGGGGCGCGGCGAGCTAAGGGGCCGCGCCCGGCTCTCCGACAGGTCCCTTGCCCCTCCGAGCAGGGAGCGATAGCGCCTGTTTATCCGTCGCTTCCAGCCTTCCAGCCTCCTAGCCTCCTAGCCGCCTAGCGGGGCGAAGCCCCATGTCTGCCTAAAAAATAGGCAGTCCGAGCGCTTGACCCGGCATGTTCCAGGGGGTACAAAGTCCGTCCGGAATCTGATCGGTGTGTCCGAAAAATAGGCAGCCCGCCCCGGGGCCGGGGCACCAAGGAGAGCGATTCATGTGCCGGTTAGCCGCGATCATCTCCAACGAGTACTTCTCCCCCATGGAGAACATCCTCGCCCTCGAGACCATGAAGGAGGGCCACGACGGCTCGGGTCTGGGGCTCATCCTCCGGGACCTGGGGGGGGAGTTCGAGGACCTCAAGGAGTTCCCGGTCCTGTCGGCCATCACCACGGAGAAGGGCTTCTACGACCTGGACCAGTTCATGGTCTCGCGGGGGTTCCGCACCAAGCACATGTGGGAGCCGGAGCTGTCGCCCAACCCGGGGCCCACGGTGGAGCGCCACGAGCGCTACATCGTGAAGGCGTTCGAGTACCCGGACCACATGCGCGACAAGCCGTTCGAGGAGAAGGCCGAGTTCCTGCTGCACACCCGCCTCGAGATCCGGGCCATGGGCGAGCGGGACGGCGGGTCGATCCGGGTGTTCAGCTTCTGGCCCGACGTGGTCACCCTGAAGGCCGTGGGCGACCCCCTGGAGGTGGGGGAGTTCTTCGGCCTGGACAAGAAGCCGATCCCGGCCAAGGTGGTGTTCGCCCAGGGCCGCCAGAACACCAACTACGCCATCAACCTCTACGCGTGCCACCCCTTCTTCATCCAGGGGGTGTTCACCATGACCAACGGCGAGAACACAGCCTTCGTGCCGATCCGGGAGTACCTGACCAGCCGGGGCGAGCCGGGGTACGTGGGGTACAACTCCGACAGTGAGGTGTTCGCCCACATCCTCCACTTCATGCGCTATCGGCTGGGCTACCCCCTGCCCTACTACAAGGACGTGATCACCCCCCTCAAGGACGAGGAGATGGAGGGGCGGCCCGATGCCGATGCCCTGCGGCTGATGAAGCGGAGCCTGCGCATGCTCACCATCGACGGCCCCAACTGCGTGATCGGGTGCGACCGGGACGGCACGGTGTTCATGGTGCAGGATGCCAAGAAGCTTCGCCCCGGGGTGGTGGGCGGGGTGAAGGGGCGGGTGGGGCTCATGTCCGAGGTGTGTGGCCTGACCGCGGCCGTGCCGGACCGGGACACCGAGAAGGACGTGTTCCCGATGAAGTACGATTTCGTTGCGGTGCGCCCCGGCGCAGAGGAGATCGAGATATGGAATCAGTTGGACGGCTCGACCACAACCATCAGCTTAGCCTGAACGACCTCCCCTACATCGTCCGTTGGGAGGACCCCCGGTGCACCCGCTGCGGCCGGTGCACGGCGGTGTGCCCCATGCGGGCCATCGAGCCGGGGGTGTTCGAGAAGCGTCTGGTGGAGTCCACCGGCCCGATCCCCCTGCCCACCACGGTGCGCAAGGTGGTGTCGGGGGTGCGGCAGGTTACGGACATCCGCCGCCGGTGCATCGGCTGCGCCACCTGCCGGCTGGTGTGCCCCAACGACGCGATCCGGCCCGAGTTCAACCCGGCCAACAAGTTCAACTGGCACATCAACCAGGAGGGCGAGCCCTACAAGCGGGGCGGTCGACGCAACGACCCGGGCGTGTCCACCCTGGATCAGCTCAAGTTCACCCGGATCTCCATGCTCACCGACCCGGCCCTGGACGCCGGACGGCACGAGTTCCGGGTGCGCACCTACCTGGGCCGGAACCTGCCGCCCGAGCAGCTTCCCCTGCGGGTGGAGGGCGACAGCCTGGTGAAGGACGGCACCCCGTTCATCCCGCCGGTGCGCGAGATCTTCCCGATCCGGATCGGGGGCATGTCGGTGGGGGCCCTGTCGCCCCATATGTGGGAGGGGCTGGCCATGGGGGTGGCCTACCTGAACGAGGTCGAGAAGATCCCGGTGGTGATGTGCACCGGTGAGGGCGGCATGCCGCCCCGGCTCCTGAAGAGCCCGTTCCTCAAGTACTTCATCCTGCAGATCGCCTCGGGCTACTTCGGCTGGGACGAGATCATCCATGCCGTGCCCGAGATGCAGTGCGATCCTGCGGCCATCGAGATCAAGTACGGCCAGGGCGCCAAGCCCGGCGACGGCGGCCTGCTCATGGCCGCGAAGGTGCTCAAGCACATCGCCCGGATCCGGGGCGTGCCCGAGTACGTGGACCTGGCCTCGCCGCCGACCCACCAGACCAAGTACTCCATCGAGGAGGCGGTGGCGAAGATGATCACCTCCATGTCGATGCTGTTCGGGTTCCGGGTGCCGGTGTACCCCAAGATCTCGGGCACCAAGACGGCCCTGGCCGTGCTGAACAACCTGGCCCGCAACCCGTTCGCCGCGGCTCTGACCATCGACGGCGAGGACGGCGGGACCGGGGCCGCCTACACCGTGAGCCTGGACAAGATGGGGCACCCCATCGCCTCGAACCTCCGGGAGTGCTACCTGAACCTGGTGAAGATCGGCAAGCAGAACGAGTTGCCGCTGTTCGCGGCCGGCGGGGTGGGCAAGAGCGGCAACCTGGCGGCCAACGCGGCCGCGCTGATCATGCTGGGGGCCTCCGGCGCCGACTGCGGCAAGTACATCATGCAGGCCGCGGCAGGCTGCCTGGGCGACGAGCGCAACCGGTGCAACATCTGCAACACCGGCAAGTGCCCCCGGGGCATCACCACCCAGGACCCCAAGCTCTACCGCCGGCTCGACCCGGACAAGGTGGCCGAGCGGGTGGTGGACGTGTTCGTGGCCGCCGACAAGGAACTCAAGAAGATCTTCGCGCCCATGGGCCGGTCCACGGAGCTGCCGATCGGCATGTCCGACGGGTTGAGCGTGGCCGACAAGGCCGTTGCCGACCGGCTCCAGATCGCCTACGCCTGCTAGGGGACGAACCATGCCAGCTGCGGTGGAAGTCAAAGGACGGTTGAACGGAAAGAGGGTGCCCTCCAAGGAGCTCGACGAGCGCATTCAGCAACTGGTGCGCTCCGGCAAGCGCCGGCTCAAGGTGGTGGCCGACGGCCAGCACGGCATCGGCGGCCGCATCTGGCCCACGGGCGACACCGTGAAGATCAAGGTGGTCGGCGCGCCGGGCCAGCGGCTGGGGGCCATGGGCATGTTCGGCACCGAGATCGTGGTCGAGGGGTCCTGCTCCGACGACGTGGGCTGGATCAACTGCGGGGCCAAGATCACGGTGCTCGGCGACGTGGCCAACGGCGCCCACAACGCAGGGGCCCAGGGGGTGCTGTACGTCCAGGGCGGCGGGGGAGCCCGGTGCGACACCCTCACCAAGTACAACCCCCGGTTCGACCCGATTCAGTCGTGGTACTTCCGGGACGTGGGCGACTCGTTCGCCGAGTTCAAGGCGGGCGGCATCGCGGTGGTGTGCGGGGTGAACCCTCGGAACCCCGACAACGTGCTGGGGTACCGGCCGTGCGTGGGCATGGTGGGCGGCACCATCTACTTCCGCGGGCCCACCGAGGGGGTCAGCGAGGACGACGTCCGGATCACCGAGCTCACCGACGCGGACTGGGCCTGGCTCAAGAAGCACATGAAGCCGTTCCTCCGGGCCGTCGACCGGATGGGGTTCTACGAGTCCCTGACCCGCAGCCCGGAGGAGTGGCGCAAGATCGTGGCCCTGACCCCGGACGAGCGGGCCGAGCGGGCCCGGTCGAAGCGGCGGAGCATGGCCGAGTTCCGGCGGAACGTATGGTTCAAGGGAGTGGGCGAGGGCGGGATCTTCGCCGACTACATCACCGACGAGCGCACCATCATCCCGTTCACGGTCACGGGCGAGCTGCGTCGCCAGCGGCCGGTGTGGGAGAACGACCGGTACGCGCCGCCGTGCGCGGGGTACTGCCCCACCGGCATCCCCACCCACGAGCGCACCCGCCTCCTGCGGGAGGGCCACGAGACGGAGGCATTGGACCTGGTGCTCCGGTACTCGCCGTTCCCCGGGACGGTGTGCGGGTACGTGTGCCCCAACCTGTGCATGGACAACTGCTCCCGCCAGCAGTACCTGTCGGATCCGGTGGACGTGAGCTTCTTGGGGAGGCTGAGCCTGGACCGGCCGGCGCCCAGGATCGAGGCGAAGCGGTCCGAGCGGATCGCGGTGATCGGCGGCGGCCCGGCCGGCATGAGCGCGGCGTGGCAGCTGCGGCTCCGGGGCTACCAGGTGAGCCTGTACGAGCGGGAGGAGGAGCTCGGCGGGAAGATCTACTACTGCATCCCCGAGGACCGGCTGCCCCGGGAGATCCTGTCCAAAGAGATCGAGCGGTTCCGCGCCACGGGCATCGAGGTGCACACCGGCGTGGAGGTGGACTCGGCCAAGTACCAGGAGATCCACCGGACCCACGACGTGGTGCTGCTGGCCACCGGCTGCCACTCGCCCCGGGTGATCCCGTTCCCGGGCTACGAGCACGTGATCCCGGGCATCGTGTTCCTCAAGGAGATCAACGCCCGCAACCCCCGGGACCTCACGGGCATGGACGTGGTGGTGATCGGCGCCGGAAACGTGGGCATGGACATCTGCGTGGAGGCCTTCAACTGCGGGGCCAAGACCGTGACCGCGGTGGACATCCAGAAGCCCGCGTCCTTCGGCAAGGAGCAGAAGATGGCCAAGGAGCGGGGCGCGGAGATCCTCTACCCCAAGTTCACCGACCGCTACGACCCCGAGGAGAAGCGCATCTACTTCAAGGACGGCACGTCGCTCCCGGCCGACGCGGTGTTCATCTCGATCGGCGAGACCCCGGAGCTCGATTTCCTGCCCGAGACCATCGACCGGGAGCGGGGGTTCGTACGGGTGGACCCGGTGGGCCGCACCACCGATCCCAAGGTGTTCGCGGTGGGCGACGTGACCCAGCCGGGCCTCATCACCAACGCCATCGGTTCGGGTCTGCGGGCCGCCCGGTACATCCACTCGCTGATCTCCAAGACCGAGTACGAGGACGACCGCAAGGAGGTGATCCCGTACGAGCGGATCCGGTTCCAGTGGTACGACCGGGCCCGTCAGGACGACCTGTCGCGCACCTGCGAGGGCGAGGCCGCCAAGTGCATGTCGTGCGCCAGTTGCCGGGACTGCCACCTGTGCGAGAACACCTGCTACTGGGGGGCCATCTCCCGGCGGGAGACCCCGGGCGGCGGGTACGAGTACGTGGTGGACGACGAGAAGTGCATCGGGTGCGGCTTCTGCGCCGGCATCTGCCCCTGCGGGATCTGGACGCTGTACGAGTACTGAGGCTGGAAGGCTAGGAGGCTCTACAACGGGGAAGCGTAACTTTCGTGGGTCCGGGCCCATTGCCGGCGGCGGGCATGGGGCCTGCTTCCGGCCGCGTGCGAAGCCGGGCATTGAGATTCGCCGCGCAGGCACGGGGCATCAGCGGTGGTTTCATGACAGACCGGCCGGCACGAACGATTTCGCGGTGCGAGCGGTGGAGGCGCTGCGCGGCGAGCTAAAGAGCCGCACGCGGCTCTCCAGCAGACCCCATGCCCCCCGAGACCGTAAGGTGACGCCAAAGAGGAGTGGTCATGCTTGGAATGCTGGGAGATCACGAAGGTTTTAAGCCTTCTAGCCTCCTAGCCTTCCAGCCTTCTAGCGGAAGTTACTGGAAGGCTGAAAGGCAAACAAAAGGCCCGGGTCGCTCGGTGGGCGGCCCGGGCCTTGGTGCGTTTTCCGGGAAGGGGATTCAGCCCGCGCGCTTCAGCACCCGCCGGGCCGTGGCCACCACGTTGTCCACGGTGAACCCGAACCTCTCCGCCAGCACCCCGGCCGGGGCGCTGGCGCCGAACCGGTCGATGGCCACCACCGCGCCGGCCGGGCCCGCGTACCGGTCCCACCCGAACGGGCTCCCGGCCTCCACCGCCACCCGCGCCGAAACCGAGGGGGGAAGCACCTCGTCCCGGTAGGCCGGATCCTGCGCCTCGAACAGCTCCCAGGAGGGCAGGCTGACCACCCGGGTGGGCACGCCGTCGGCCTCGAGCCGGTCCGCGGCCTGCAGGGCCAGGTGCACCTCGGAGCCGGTGGCGACGAGGATCAGGCGGACTCCCTCGGGGCCGGCCGAGGCCTCCCGGAGCACGTAGCCCCCCCGGCGCAGGCCCGAGGCCGGAGCCAGGGTCCCGCGGTCCAGCACCGGCACGTTCTGGCGGGTCAGCACCAGGGCCGTGGGGCCGTCGGTGCGCTCCAGGGCCACCCGCCAGGCCTCGGCGGTCTCGTTGGCGTCGGCCGGGCGGAGCACCACCAGGTTCGGCATGGCCCTGAGGCTCGCCAGGTGCTCCACCGGCTGGTGGGTGGGGCCGTCCTCCCCCACGAAGATGCTGTCGTGGGTGAACACGTGGATCACCGGCAGCTTCATCAAGGCCGCCAGCCGGAGCGAGGGCCGCAGGTAGTCGGAGAACACGAAGAACGTGGAGCCGAACGGCCGGAACCCCCCGTGGTTGGCCATGCCGTTCAGCACGGCGGCCATGGCGTGCTCCCGCACCCCGAACCGCAGGTTTCGGCCGGCCGGGGTGTGTCGGGAGAAGTCCTGCTCGCCGCTCAGCAGGGTCTTGGTGCTGGGCCCTAGATCCGCCGATCCGCCCATGAGCTCCGGAACCCGGGCCGCCAGGGCGTTGAGCACCTTGCCCCCGGCCCCCCGGGTGGCCACGCCCTTGGCATCCGCGTCGAAGGTGGGAACCGCCTGGTTCCACCCGTCCGGCAGGTCGCCGGCCATCCGGCGCTCGAACTCGGCGGCCAGGTCCGGGTGCTGCTCGCGGTACCGGGCCATCAGGGCCTCCCAGCGCTCCCTTTC
>JAADGT010000337.1 GCA_013152215.1 Deltaproteobacteria bacterium | reverse complement strand
CCAGACCCCGCAGGCGTTTCCCCTGGGGCTGCTGGTCGAGGCGCTGGCCCGGGCCGTCGAGCGGGGCCTCCCTCCGACCGACGAGGCGGGCGCGGTGGAGGCCCTGGGCCGGAGGCCGCGGATCGTGGGCGGGGATCCCCGCAACCTGAAGATCACGGTGCCGGAGGATCTCGAGATGGCGCAGGCCCTGGCGGGGAAGGGCGCGGCTCCCCTGGGGATCGGCCACGGCTACGACGTACACCGCCTGGTGGAGGGGCGGCCTCTCGTTTTGGGGGGCGTGACGATTCCGTTCGAGAAGGGGCTCCTGGGTCACTCCGACGCGGACGTGCTGGCCCACGCCGTGGGGGACGCGGTGCTCGGGGCGTGCGGCCTGGGGGACCTGGGGCGGCACTTCCCCGACTCCGATTCCCGGTGGAAAGGGGCGTCGAGCCTCGATCTGCTCTCGCGCATCGCCCAGATGGCCTCGGCCCGGGGGTATGTGGTCCAGAGGGTGGACGCCACCCTCGTGGCCCAGCGCCCCAAGGTGGCCGGGTACGTGGCCGAGATGGAGGCGAACCTGTCCCGGGCCCTGGGGCTCCCGGAGGGTGGGGTCACGGTGAAGGCCACCACCACCGAAGGGCTCGGGTTCGAGGGGCGGGGAGAGGGGATCTCGGCCCACGCCGTCGCGTTGGCCGGGAAAAGCCTGGAAGGCTCCTAGGTCGGATCGCGAGGGGGGGCGGGGGACCTGCTCTTCAGAAATCAGAAGTCGGTGGACAGAGGACGGGGGAGAACCGCTCCTGCAGTTCTCCTGTCTACTGCCCTCTGAATTCTGGCCCCTGATACGGCCGCGCCCGGCTCTCCGGCAGGTCCCTTGCCCCTCCGAGCAGGGAGCGATAGCGCCTGTTGCCGGGTTAATAACATCCCAACATCCCAACGTTCGAACGTTCCATCGGATTCCGTTTCCCAAGGAGGCACGAACCATGAGCGATCTCACCATTGCCCGTACCCCCTCGGCCTACGACTACCCGTTGTTGATCAAGCACCTCTGGCACGCCCCCCTCGTGAACACCCCGGACCAGGAGATCGTGTACCGGGACGTGCGGCGGATGACCTACCGCGAGCTCCGGGAACGGGTGGGGCGCCTGGCCTCGGCGCTGGCCGGGTTGGGGGTGAGGCCCGGGGACACCGTGGCCGTGATGGACTGGGACAGCCACCGGTACCTGGAGTGCTTCTACGCGGTGCCCATGATGGGCGCGGTGCTCCACACCGTGAACGTGCGGCTGTCGCCCGAGCAGATCCTCTACACGATCAACCACGCCCAGGACGACGTGATCCTGGTCCACGCGGACTTCGTGCCGGTGATCGAGGCCGTCCGCGACCGGATCGAGCGGCCCGTGAAGCTTGTGCTGCTGACCGACGACGGGTCCCGACCCGAGAGCCCGGTGGAGTTCGCGGCCGAGTACGAGGAGATGGTGGCCGGCGCCGACCCGGGCTACGAGTTCCCGGACCTGGACGAGAACACCCGGGCCACCACGTTTTACACCACCGGCACCACGGGCCTGCCCAAGGGGGTGTACTTCAGCCACCGCCAGCTCGTGCTGCACACCCTGGCGGTCACGGCGGCACTCGCGAGCCCCGCGGTCCAGGGGCGGTTCCACCGGGACGACGTGTACATGCCCATCACCCCCATGTTCCACGTCCACGCCTGGGGCATCCCCTATGTGGCGCTGCTCCTGGGGGTCAAGCAGGTGTATCCGGGCCGGTACGCGCCGGACGTGCTGCTCGGGCTCATCCAGACCGAGGGCGTGACGTTCAGCCACTGCGTCCCCACCATCCTCCACATGCTCCTCTCGAGCCCCGCGGCCCAGAACGTGGACCTGTCGGGGTGGAAGGTGATCATCGGTGGATCCGCCCTGCCCCAGGGGTTGTGCCAGGCGGCGCTGGCCCGGGGGATCGACATCTACACCGGCTACGGAATGAGCGAGACCTGCCCGGTTCTGACCCTGGCCCAGCTCGACCGGGAGGCCCTGGAGCTGCCCCCCGAGGAGCAGGCCGTGCTGCGGTGCAAGACCGGGCGGCCGATCCCGCTGGTGGACCTGAAGATCGTGGACGAGGAGATGAACGAGCTGCCCCGGGACGGGGCGAGCGCCGGGGAGATCGTGGTGCGGGCCCCGTGGCTGACCCAGGGCTACCTGAAGGACCCGGCCAACTCCGAGAACCTGTGGCGGGGCGGTTATCTGCACACCGGCGACGTGGCCGTGCAGGCCCCCGACGGCTACGTGAAGATCACCGATCGCATCAAGGACGTGATCAAATCGGGGGGGGAGTGGATCTCGTCCCTGGACATCGAGGACCTGATCTCCAAGGTGGAGGGGGTGAGTGAGTGCGCCGTGATCGGGGTGCCCGACCCCAAGTGGGGGGAGCGGCCCCTGGCCCTGGTGGTGCCCAAGCCCGGGTACGAGGATCGGATCGGGGCGGCCGAGATCCAGGAGTTCCTGAAGGGGTACGCCGAAAAGGGCGTGATCTCCCGCTATGCGGTCCCGGAGCGGGTCGTGTTCGTGGACGCCATCGCCAAGACCAGCGTGGGCAAGATCGACAAGAAGACCCTGCGGGCCCAGTACGGCAAGGGCTGAAGGCGTCGCCCCCCTGGGGCGCGGCGTGGGCCGACCCGCGCCCAGGGGGGCTTGATCGACGTTCGTCAGCCCTCCCGGTAGAGATGCACGTCCTGCTGGGGGAACGGGATGGAGATCCCTTCCCGGTCTAGGGTTTCCTTGATTCGGCGGGTGAGGTCGAAGTACGCGTCCCAGTACTCGCTTGTCTTCACCCAGGGGCGCACCACGAGGTTCACGGACGAGTCCGCCAGTTCCCCTACCGCCACCATGGGGGCGGGATCCTCGAGCACCAGGGGGTGCTCGGTCAGCATGGCCTCCAGCACCTCCTTGGCCTTCGCCATGTCGTCTGCGTAGCCGATCGGGGCCACCAAATCGACCCTCCGCACGTCGTTGGCCGTGTAGTTGATGATCGTGCCGCCCATCACCTGGCTGTTGGGAACGATGATCCGCTTGTTGTCCGGAGTGGTCAACGTGGTCGTCAGAATGCCGATGTGCTGGACCACCCCGGTTACTCCACCGGTCTCCACCAGATCCCCGAGGGTGAACGGGCGAAACAACAGGATCAGCACCCCGGCCGCGAAGTTCGAAAGGCTCCCCTGCAGCGCCAGACCGACGGCCAGACCGGCGGCGCCGAGCACCGTAATGAACGAGGTGGTCTGGATGCCGAACTTGGCCAGGGCCGCGATCACCGCGAACGTGAGCACCCCGTAGCGCACCAAGTTGCCCACGAACCCCACGAGGGCGGGGTCTACCTTGGCCCGGCGCAACGCCCGCTGGGTCAGGTTGTCCGTGGCGCCAGCGAGCACCTTCCCCACAACGAGTATGAGCACAGCCCCGAGGGCCTGGAGGCCGTAGCTGGTGGCCAGGGGGATGAGAGACCGAAAGGCCTCCTGGACGGCGTCCACGTTCATGATGGGGGCTCCCGTCGGGGGGATGGGGAATGGACACGAGGCTAGCAGGAGGCGGGGGTATGTCAAAAAAGCGGCCCGGGCTGCGCAGGCCCGGGCCGCTTCGTCAAGGGAGGGGAAGGGAGGTCAACGTGTGAAGGAACGGGCGAACAGCTCCTCGATGGCCTTGCGGCCGGCGTCGTTCAGGTTGCGGGTGCCCGTGCCGCACACGGTCTTGTGGGCGATCACCGGGTCGTCCTCGATCCAGGTGTCGTTGCGCCAGGTGAACCAGTGGCCTCGCTCCTGGTCGAACACGTGAAGCGGCCGGTTCCACATCTTGGCGAGCTCGGCCGCCCAGCCGGTGCCGCCCTTGACCGTGCCGTCGTTCTGAATCGTTCCGACGACGAACACCTGGTAGCCGTTGTTCACCTGATGCCAGATGCTCTGGAGGATCTGGCGCATCCACGGACGGGTCGAGTAATCGCGACCGAGGCGCTTGGCCACCTCGGCCATGCTCACGTCACCCTTGGCCAACTCGTCGACCGACAGGATCCGGGTGCTCTCGGCACGTTGGATGTGGTGGCCTTCGAAGGTGAAGTTCACCTCGGCCACGCCGTGCTTGGCCGCGGTCTCGCCGAACGCCGCCTCGGCGCCGCGGGCTCCGCCGCTGTACAGGGTCACGTCTTCCGGCTTCATCTTGAATCCTTTCACCCCCGCTGCGTGCGGCGGGAGTGCCGAGTTCGTGGAAAAGGCGGCCGTTTATACAGACCCCGGACAGCGGGGTCAAGGGAAAAATCCCCCGAGAAAAAAATTTTCATGGACCGGGGGGCGGTCGCTTCGGCCCGAGCCACCTCCGGATCTCCGCCTCCAGGACCTCTCCTTCCACGAATCCTTCCCGGCGACTGACCATTCGGCCGTCGCGGTCGATCAGCACGGTGGTGGGCAGGGCCACGACCCGGTAGCTCCTCTTCACCTCGGCGGTCCCGCGAACCACCGGATAGGGCACGGGGGTCTTGCGGAGGAACCGTTCCAGGGGCTCGGGCCGGGCGTCGAGGCTCACGCCGAGGACCTGGAACCCCAGGGGGCCCAACTCCTTCTGGAGCCGTGAGAGCTCCGGGATCTCCCACCTGCAGGGGGGGCACCAGCTGGCCCAGAAGTCCACGAGCACGACCTTGCCCCGGAGTTCGGCCAAGCGAGCCTCCAGGCACGCCAGGTCGCAGGTCTCCACGGCGGCCGCGGCAGTGCTTGCCAGGAGGCAGGCCAGGCCTGGGGCAAGGAGGAACCGGCGGAAACGGCGCAGCCACTCGGACATGCTGTCTCCCAGGAACTTCCGCTAGGACGCTAGGAGGCTGAGAGGCTAGGAAGCTTGAAAACCTCCCGGATTGCCACACCTTTTAGAATCACCATGCCTCTTCGCCTCGACCGCGTGGTCCGGGGGGCATGGGGTCAGAGAGGCTCCCAAGGGCACCAGGGTCGATTCCGACGGCCGGGGCGTCGCCGGGGTGGCCCAGGGACCCTATCGCGGCTCGGGCGTTTGTCCAGCTTGGGGGGGTAGATCCAGCATCTCCCGAACCACGGCCGTCAGTTGCTCGAGCCGGAACGGTTTTCCGAGGAAACGATCGGCCCCTGCCAGCACGGCGTGCTTCGGGACGTCCGGGTGGACCTCGACGGAGATCACCAGAATGGGGACGGTGCGGGTCTCGTCCCGGCTCCGCAGCTCCCGGATCAGGGAGAACCCTTGCTCCTCCGGCATCACGAGGTCGGTCACCACCAGGTCGAACGGGCCGGGCTGGCGCAGGGCCTCGGCAGTGTTGGCGGCCTCGATGACTTCGAAGCCGAAGGATCTTTTCAGGATCGTGCCCACGATGTCGCGGATCGTGGACGAATCGTCGACCACCAGCGCTCTCAAGGTCGTTCCCCTTTGCGGATGTGCGACGTGCCCGTGGCGGGCGCGTCCCCCTTCGTCTCTGGATCGACCAGGGGCCGAGATCCCTTGAGCCCCGCGGTCTTTTGGGAGCCCGAGAGGCGAGCGAGGAAGCCTTCCCAGGCCTCCCAGTAGGCCTCACCTCCCACGAAGGCGGGGTCGTCATGGCCGGCCCCCACCACGGTCCGAAAGGTCTTGGGACCTGCGTAGCGATCGTACACCCGCCACGCCATGCCGATGGGCACCACCCGATCCTTGTCCCCGTGCAGGAACAGGGCGGGCACCCTTTGGTGGGCGGCCGCGGCCAGATTGTCCCACATGCCGGCCAGCCGGCGGCGGAACGGCCAGGACAGGACCGGGTAGTGGAGCCGGGCCAAGTCCTCGACCCGGGTGAATGTCCCCTCTAGCACCAGCCCGTCCGGTGGGTACCGGAGGGAGGCATGGAGGGCCACGGCGGCGCCGAGGCTGCGGCCGAAAAAGACCACGGGCCCCCGCACCCGGCTACGGGCTTCCCGGAGCGCACAACCGGCGTCCTCGACCAGGCCGGCCTGGGAAGGGCGACCCGAGCTGGTACCGTACCCCCGATATTCCAGGGCGAGCAGCGGCAGCCCCAGCCGCTCGGCGAACCGCTGGAGCAGGTCCACCCGGTCGGACAGGCTCCCGGCGTTTCCGTGTAGGAAGACGATGGCGGGCCCGTCGCGCCTGCCGGGGATCCACCACGCGTGCAGGCGTGTGCCGTCCGCCGCCTCCAGGGTCAGGTCCTCGTAGTCCACCCCACGCGACGCGGGCGTGGCCGCAGAGGCGGAACGGGGCTGATATACCCAGCTGTCCACCCATCGTCCGCATCCGTTCAGGAGCAGAGCCAGGCTCAGCACCCCCAACGAAAGGGCAAGCAGCGATCCCTGGATCATGGGCCTCCACAGGAGCCGAAGGGAATCGGGGCGTCGACCACCGGAATCGGACGGCGCGTGCGTTGTCTCGCACCCCCGCGTCTTCTAGCATAGAGGGTTCCGCTTTTCGAGCAAACCGAGCGGGGACCGGTTCCGGCCGGCCACGCCCGGGCAGGTGCCGAACTCCTGGGAAACGAATGGGGCACCCTGAACGATGACCGAACGTTGGATCGATCCGTCCCGGATCCTCGGGACCCTCAAGCGCAGAGCCGGGCCCTCCCGCGGCGTGGGAGGGCGGGTGGAGGGGTTCCAGGAGAGCTGGGAGCCGGACGAGGCCCAGGCGAGGGGGCTGGTGACCGTGCCCGGCGGCGCACCGGTGGAGGTGACCCTCCGGGTCACCCCGACCCGGGTGGAGGGGGAGTGCCCCTGCGGCTCGAAGGCCTGGCCATGCGTCCATCTGCTCCTGCTCGCCCAGAGTTGGGCGGCGCGGCCCCGAGCGCCGGGAGGCCCCCCTGGGACCTGGCGTGACTGGCTCGAGGAGCTGCTCGGAACGAAACGCTCTGACGCCGTGGATCGGGCCCTGGTGCATTGGATCGAGCCGGTGCCGGGCCAGGGGGGCACAGGTCTGGCCCTGCACTGGCGTCTTCACCGGGTGAGGTTCGGAGATCTGGGGCCGGGCCGGGTGGTGCGGTGGGAGCGCCTCGGCGAGGCCGCCGCAGAGGCCGGCGGCCCGGGGGATCGGGAGGTGCTGCGCCGGGTGCAAGGGTTGCTGGCGGCCGGGGCCGAGCGGGCCG
>JAADGT010000171.1 GCA_013152215.1 Deltaproteobacteria bacterium | reverse complement strand
TACCTACCACAACCCCACCCCCACTCCAAGCCCTCTTTCGGTCGAAGGAGCTCAAAGGTCCCAGACCCCGCCGGCCCCCGCCCCCCTCTCCCCGCCGATCGAGGGGCCGACCCGACCGCCGCCCCCGCCTCCACCTGGGCATCACCAACGACCGGTATGCGGGGCGGCAGGCCAGGCCCACTCGCCCAAGCGGCTCGCCGACCGGAACACCCGGACCCGCCGGCTGGATGGGGGGGACCCATTCGTGGAGGAGGTGCTGCCGGTGGAGAGGATGGGGGAGCGCACCCGGCACCAGCAGCCTGCGACCGGCTGCTCCGAAGGCGCCCCAGGCGTTCTTCGCCCAGGAGCTCCGCGGTGGAGCGGGCGGGGTGCCGTGCCGAATCCCGCCCTGAATCGGCCGGCGGCGCTACGAGCCGACTCCGGCCGTGGTGGGAGAGGAGATGGGCGGGATCGCGCTCGGGCAGGAGTGTCAGAGGAAGGCCGGCCGCGGCCCGGGACCGGCATCGTCGCCAGAGCTGCAGGGGCCCAGCCACCTCGGACGGGTCCACGGGTTTCCGACCGACGACCGAGGACCGGTGACCGACGACCGAAGTTACTGGGACGCCTTCACACCAGGCCCACGGCCCTCCGGTAGTAGCTCGTGCCCGTGGTGTCGGAGATGAGGCCCGGGACCTCCCGCTCCGCCGCGGCCCGCTCCAGGTAAAGCCGGTGGAGGTACCCGGCCGCGGCCATGTCCCCCACCAGCAGGTACCCGTTGATCCGGCCGTCCTTCAGGTACACCCGCCGGAACCGCCGGTCGTCCTGCCAGGTGACCGGCTCGCCCTCGAACCGGCCGGCCGAGACCACCGGGAAGTCCACGTGCTTCCGGAGCACGTTGGCGTTGACCGAGCCCGGGTAGGCGCCCTCCCCCCGCACCAGGTGCCGGGCCGCGGTCCGGGCCTGCGCCACGGCGTTGGGAAACAGGGCGTACAGGCCCGGGACGCCGTCCACGGCGTGGGGGGTGAGGGCCACGTCCCCGGCCGCGTAGATCCGGGGGTCGAACCGCAGGGCCTCGTCCACCTCCACACCCCGGTCGCCCCCGATGAGGGGACCCGAGTTTGGGGCGACCCCGGTGGCCACGACCAGGAGGGGGGTCTCGATCCGGGTGCCGTCCGACAGGTCCACCGACGCGAGCGCCCCGTCCCGGGCGTTCACCGCCGTGACCACGGTCTCGAGGCGAACGTCGATGCCGGTGCGCCGGGCCAGGAGCCGGGTGGCGAACTTGCCGCCGTCCTCGTCGGTCATGCGCGACAGCAGCCGGTTGTTCCGGTGCACCACCGTGACCTCGAGGCCCCGGTGCCGCAGGGCCAGGGCCGCGTCGGTGCCGATGAACCCGCCGCCGAACACCACGGCCCGCCGGACGCGTCCCTCCCGGATGTGCCGGTCGATGGCCGTGAGGTCCGTGAGGGTCTTGAACCCGAACACGCCGTGGACTTCGAGCCACGCAGGCTCGGGGTACCGGTCCGCGGCCCCGGGGGCGTACAGGAGCCGGTCGAACGGCTCCACGGCGCCGGACGCGGTGCGCACCCGGCCGTCCTCCACCTCCACCACCGGATCCCCCAGGCGGGGGGTCACCCCGAGGCGGTCGTAGAAGTCGGCTCCCTTCCAGTAGGCCGTCTCCAGGGGGTCGCCGGCCAGGAAGAACGGCATCACGCACGGGGAGTAGGGGGGGAAGCCCTCCGCCGAGATCATCACGATCTCGCCCCGGAACCCCTCGGCCCGGAGGGTCTCCACGAACTCGGCGGCAGCCACCCCCGCCCCCACGGTCACCACCTTCACGGCGCCGGCTCCCTGCGCCGGGCGAACTCCCTGCGCCGGAGCTCGCGGAACAGGGCGAAGGTCTCGGGCATGGCGCGCTCCCCGAGCAGGTACTCCCGGAGGTTGCGGGTCGCCCGGTCCCGGCGCAGCTCCGCGTGCTCGCGGAAGGCCAGGGCGCCCGAGTGGCACGCCTCCACGCAGGCCGGGAGTCGGCCCTCCCGGACCCGGTGGACGCACAGGTCGCACTTGTACGCGGTCTCCCGGCCGTCCGGGGACGCGTGGGTCACCTTGAACGAGATGGCGTCGAAGGGGCACACCATGGCGCACATGCCGCAGGCCTTGCACCGGGCCGGGTCAAGGATCACGGCGCCGGTGTCCGGGTCCCTCGCGATGGCCCCGGCAGGGCACGCGTCCATGCACCAGGCCGGGTCGCAGTGCCGGCACGACACCGGGAAGGCCTCGTGCTCCACGGCGAGCACCCGCACGTTGACCTGGGTCCGGGCGTCCCCCACCAGGCCCACGAGGCTCCTGCTGGGGTGGTGCTCCACCGCGCACGCGATCTCGCACCCCTTGCACGCCACGCACCGCGTGTAGTCCACGAAGATCTTTCGCATGGCTCCCTCCCCGCTCACAGGCCGAGCCCGGCGCGCTTCTCGGCGATGATGGCCTCCATCCGGTCCGCGGCGGCCCTGGGGTCCTCCTCCACGAAGAAGTAGCCGCCGAGCACCCCCTTGGCGTCCTCGGTGAGGATCTTCGTGACCGCGGGGCTCCCCAGGACCGGGGGCACGGGCCACAGGTGCACCGGCACCCCGGTTCCCACGAAGTAGGTGCCGATGGCCACGGCCTTCTCGGTGGTCCACTCGGGGGCCGAGCCCACCAGGGGCAGGGCGTCCACGTCCACCCCCAGGTGGTCGGCCAGGGCCCCGGCCAACACCAGCATCCGGGAGCAGTCCACGCACGAGCCCATGTGGATCACCGGCGGGATCCCGAGCTGTTCGCACACCGCCTTGAGCCCCGGGCCGGCCTGCTCCCGGGTGGAGAGCTGCATCAGGCCGGCCTTGGCGGCCGCGATCGCCCAGCACCCGGTGCCGATCACCAGGATGTCCCGGGCGATCAGCTCGGCGGTGAGCTCCCGATGGAACGCGTCCTGGCGGACCTTCACGTTGTTGCACCCCACGATCCCCACCACGCCCTTGATCGCGCCGTCGGCGATCACCTTGACCAGGGGCGCCACCGTGCCGCCCAGGGCCTTGAGGATCTCCTCCACGCTAAAGCCCACCACGGCCTCCTCGGACTGGGGCGGGATGTACACCCGGCCCTGGTTGCGGGCCTCGAACGCGTCGATCGCGGTCTCCACGATCCGGCGGGCCACCTCGTCGGCCCGGTGCTCCTCGAACTGGATGTGCAGGGCGCCGGGTATCTTGGTCTGCTCGCTGGTGGTGATCAGCTTGGTGTGGTAGCAGGCCGCGAGGTCGGCCAGGGCCGGGTAGATGCACTGGACGTCCACCACCATGGCCTCCACCGCGCCGGTCATGATCACGAGCTCGCTGTGGAGCTCGTTGCCGGCCACGTTCACCCCCTGGCGCATGAGCACCTCATTGCCGGTGCAGCAAAGCCCGGCCACGTTGATCCCCTTGGCCCCCTTGTCCCGGGCCTTCTGCTGCATCTCGTCCGACAGGGCGTGCTCCACCACCTTCTCCGAGAGGATGGGCTCGTGGCCGTGGACGATCAGGTTGACCATGTCCTCTTCGAGCACCCCCAGGTTCGCCCGCACGGTCTTGACCCGGGGGGTGCCGAACAGGATGTCCTGGAGCTCGGTGGCGATCAGCGACCCGCCCCACCCGTCGGCCAGGGAGCACCGCACCGACTGGAGCACCAGGGACAGGGGGTCGGCGTCGCACCCGAAGTGGGTGCGGTGGAGGATGTCCACCGACTCCCGGTCGATGCCCCGGGGCAGCAGGCCGTACCTGGCGCCGGTGGACGCCAGCAGGTCGTCCTCGAGCTTCTTCAGGCGCTCGAACCGCTTGGCCGGCATGTACGCCCTGAGGAACGCGATGGGCTCGTCGTCCTGCTTGCCGAAGCACTCGAGGGCCACATGGGCCACGTCCCCGGCCACCTCGGGCAGCGGCCGACCCTCCACGGCGATCCCGAGCTTCGCCGCCACCGCCGTGAGCTTCTCGGTGTCGGTGATCCGGTAGTCGGTCACCTTGCCCTCGGCCACCCCCTTCAGGGTCAAGGCCACCTTGCGGCCGTGGTCCGAGTGGGACGAGGCGCCCACCGCGGCCATGCGGGCCAGGTTCCGGGCCACGATGGTGTCGGCCGTGGCCCCGCACACCCCCCGGGTGGGGCCCTCGCCGACGGGGTCGATCCGGCAGGGGCCCATCACGCAGATCCGGCAGCAGGTGCCGAGCTGGCCGTAGCCGCACTGGGGCTGCTGGGCCTCCAGGCGCTCCCACACGGAGTCCAGGTTCCCCTGCTCCGCGATCTCAAGCATCTCCACGCCGGCGGGGTCCGCGCTTCGCTTCGGTGCCTTTCGCTCCATGGTCTCACCTCCTCGTGCGGGTACCGTCGGGCAGGCTGGCCAAGATCAAACTCCGTTCTGGAGCGCCGTTCAAGACCGGACTGGCCACCTGCTCCCACGGCTGGTGAGGCGCCGTCAGAAGCTGGTGAGCTGCGGCCGGGGGCTCAGCGAAGGCCCAGGCGGGAGAACAGCTCCGGCGCCCGGGCCCGGCTCACGGGCAGGGGGTGGTCGCTGCCCTGCATCAGCAGGGTGTAGCCGCTGGAGCCGCGCACCACCTTGCGGACCCGGGCCAGGTTGGCGATGTAGCTGCGGTGGATCCGGTAGAACCGGTCAGGGGGGAGGCGCTCCTCCACGAAACCCAGGGAGAAGTCGCAGAAGTACTCGCCCTCGGGGGTGTGCACCCGCGAGTAGATGTTGTCGGCCCGGAGGAACAGGACCTCGTCGGGGTCCAGGAGGTGGATCTCCCGGCCCGCGCTCACCGGGATCTTGATGAACGTCCGCTCCCGATCGGCCACGAAGGGGGTGATGTCGTACACCAGCATGCAGTTCATGGCGTCGACCATGTCCCGGTCCAGCAGGGGGATCAGCTTGAGGAACAGGTAGCGGTCCTCCCGGCCGTCCCCGATGCGCTTGAACGAGAACGGCACCTGCCGGCTCGAGTCCTTCATCAACCGGAACATCTGCCGGATGCGCTCCCGGCCGGCCTCGTCGTGAAACCGCATGATGTCGCCCGAGAACACGTCGTCGCTCGTGACCCCGGCGAAGATCATCAGGAACGCCCGGTTGATGTAGCGCACCGTGAACCGGTCGTCGAACAGCACGATCCCGGGGTCCGTGTTCTCGATCAGGCTCAGAAGACTGTGTCGCTCCATGGGGGCACTCGGGCGCGTGAGGGGGCCCGGCGGTTCTCCCCCGCCCCGTGGGGTTTCGGCCACCAGGGCCCCTGGCCTTTCTCCGGAGAGGGGACCGAGAAGAAGGAATCATACCGCGGCCGGAGCCCGTCACAAACGAGAAAAAGCGCTCTCGAGGGCGGCCCCGGGTCGCCCCGGGGGGGCCTCCCTGCCTGATCCTCAGCCCCGATGGAAGTTTTCCCCTTCGCAACCCGGCTCTCCCGACGACACGGGAAACAAACGGCCGCACCGCGGATTCTCGCGGGTGCGGCCGTCGGGGCTCGGTGCGGCATGGGGAGAATCAGGCCTTCGTGACCTTCACCCTCACCCCCCGGAAGGCCACCTGGCCGGAGACCGGGCAGCGCGCCTCCATGTTGGTGACGTGGTTGATGGACCGCCAAGCCGTGAAGGGGCTCTTCTCGCCGTAGGAGTAGGGCACGAACACCGTGTCCCCGCGGATGTCCTGCGAGACCACGGCCCGGGCCTCGGCCTGGCCGAACCGGGACCTCACCTCGACGCGGTCCCCGTCCCGGATGCCCAGGCGGGCGGCCGTGTCCTCGTGGATCACGCATACCTGGTCCGGTGCCAGATCGTTGAGCCGTCGGATCCAGTGCGCCGTGTGGCCCATGATGGCCCGGCAGGGACGGCCGGTTGCCAGGTAGAGGGGATAGCCGTCCGGCTCCTCCTGTCTCCGGGCGATCCGCACCCTTCGGGTGTACGTCCTGCCCCTCTGGAAGGGGGAGGGCACGAGTGCCGGGCGGTCGTAGGCGATCGTGGGTTCGCCCGCCGGGGCCGCGTCGGGATCCGTGTAGTAGTGAGGAACCGCGCTCAGGCCGTAGGCCGCGAACCTCTCCTCGAGCTCCTCCGTCCAGAGCTCGATCTTGCCGCTCTTCGTGGGAAATCTCTTGTCCAGGAACAGCGTGCCCCGCTCCTTCACGGCGTCGCCGTCGACCCGGATCGGCGCTCGCAGGGCGTAGTCCGGCCGGGCCGTGAACCGCTCCACGGTGTAGCCTCCGGCGGCGCCGGCGATGTTCTGGAGGTTCACCGGGTCCTTCAGGTCGTCGGTGAACACCTCGGCCCATCCCATGCGCTGGCCCAGCTCGACCCACCACCACCGGTCCGGCCGGCACTCGCCAGGAGCCTGAACGATCTGCGGGACCCATACGAATCGGCTGTCGTCGCTCACCGGGGCCAGGCCCCCGGCCTCGATCCACGTGGCTGCGGGCAGGATGTAGTCGAAGTAGTACGCGTTCACGTTCTTCGTCAGGCCGTTGTAGACGCTGAGCTCGAGGCGGTCCATGAGCCGGCGGAGCCGGGACTGGTCGGGCCACTGGGTCAAGGGGCTTCCCGTGGCGATGAGACCGCGGAGCGCGTAGGGGTACGCGGGGTCTTCGATGGACTCGAGCCAACCCACCGGGTTCTTGCTGAGCTCCATCTCCGGCCGGGGCAGCTTCTCTTCGGGCAGGGGGATCCGCCCAGTGGATCGTCCGCCGTTGTTCAGGCATCCGTAACCCATGGCCCTCTCGCCGAAGTGGCCGGTGATGGCCGCCAACAGGTAGAACGCCCGATGGGTCTGGACGGCGTTGGTGTGGTGACTCAGGCCCGCGTTGCCGATCACGATCGCCTTGCGGGTTCGGGCGTAGATCTCTGCCAGGTCCTGGATCTGCCTCTCGTCCAGGCCCGTGACCTTGGCCCCCCAGGAGAGGGTGTATCCCCGTGCCAGGATCTCGGCCCGCAGGCGCTCGTAGCCCACGGTGTGGTTCCGGACGAACGCGTGGTCCACGAGGTCTCGGCTGATCAGGTAGTGGATCAGGGTCAGGGCCAGGGCCAGATCGGTGCCGGGCCGGATCGGAAGCCACGTGTCGGCGTGCCTGGCGGTCTCGGACCGGCGGCCAGCCGGCACCTCCCCTGGGCCCTGCGCTCCCGCAGGCGGGAGTGGATCACGGGGCGGGTGGCGGCCATGTTGCTGCCCACGAAGACGTAGAGGTCGGCCGCGAAGAAGTCGTCGTCGGTGTAGGTCCACGGGGTATGCCGGGTTCCCACCACGGAGACGCCGGCTGGCTTTGCGGAGTAGTTGCAGAAGGGACCGGTCTTCTCGTAGTTGGGGGTGCCGTAGAGCCGGGCGAAGGCCGCGTTGAGCTTGCGGCCGTCGGACGCGCTTCGGCCCGAGGCCCAGATCCCGAGGGCCCGGCCCCCGTGCCGCTCGCGCAAGGATCGGAGCTTGGCCGCGATCTCGTCCAGCGCCTGCTCCCACGAGATCCGTTGGAACCGGGCGCCGTCCCCCCTGGGGCCGACCCGCTTCAGGGGATGGGTGAGGCGAAGGGGGCTCTGGAGGAGCTCCAGGCTGCCCAGGGGCTTCACGCACATCCGACCCCGGGTCACCGGATCCGCCGGGTTGCCGGTCACGTGCACGGCCTTGCCGTCCTTGACATACACGATCAGGCTGCACCCGTTCTGGCACCACATGCACCCGGTGACGTGCCGCTCTACGCCGTCCTCCCCAGGGGACAGCGCCCTCGCCTCGGCATGGGAGAGAATCGGGCAGGCTCCCGCAGCCAAGAGCGCCTGCAGCGAGAGCCGGACGAACTCCCTTCGATCCATCCGCATCCCATCGTCCTCCTCTCTCCCCCGGAGACCCGCACCATTGGATTCTCACGACTTTGCCATCAAGATATCCAATCGATAATCCGGATGAGAGCACGCAGGGAGGATCGGGACCGGCGATAGCGGAGCAAAAGGGGAGAATACGAGCCCCCGCGGCATGCGGGGGGAACCGGGCTGGACTCACCTTTTCGGCAGCCGCAGATCCCTCAGCAATCCGGGCAGGGCCTCCCTCCCTCCCTAGGAGGGGAGGCCCGCTCATGACGAGCTGAACCGCCGGGCGTGGGGGGACACCGTGCGGCGCTTCGCCCTGCGCCCCCGGGCCCTGGACCGGAGGCGCTACGACCGGCTCGCCCGGTTTCTCAAGCGCCGGGGCCTGCTGAAGCGGCTCGTGCCGGTGGACACCTATGCCGTGGAGGTGGTCCGCTGAGGGTGGGGCGGATCAGGGGTCCGGAGGCTCCGGGTCCGCCTCCTCCAGGAGGTACCGGCGGGCCTCGGCCTCGATCCAGGCCCGGAAGGCCTCGCCCTCCATGAGGCGCACCCTCCCTGCCGAGGGGTCTGTCTCGACCTCGAAGAGCCAGCCCCGGCCGTAGGGGTCCTCGTTGATCCACCCCGGCCGGGCCTCGGCCTCCCGGTTCACCGCGGTCACGGTGCCGCCGCACGGCGCGTACACCCGGCCCACCCACTTGCCCGTCTCGATGGTGGCCACGGCGTCGCCCGCGGCCGCCCGGGTTCCCGGGGCGGGGAGCTGGAGGTACAGGATGTCGCCCCGGGTGTCCTGGCCGAAGTCCGTGATCCCCACCCTGACGATGCGGCCCCGGAGCAGGGCCCACTGGTGGTGCTCGTCGTAAAGGCGGTCGTCCGGGAAGTGCCACTTGCCCACTCTCACGTCGGGCCTCTCCTTCGTATCGCGCTGCGGGTCCAGGACCATCCGGGAGCCGGCCGGGGGCGGTTGGACCGGAATTCGGCGGGAGCTCAGTCCTCGAACGCCTCCCCCACCAGCTGCACGATGTCCACCACCCGCAGGGGGGCCCTCGTCCGGCGCGCGGCCTCTGCTAGCACCTGGACGCACTGCTGGCACGCCGTGACCAGCACCGAGGCGCCGGTGTCCAGGGCCTCCCGGACCCGCCGGGCGGCCAGGGCCCGGGTGAGGTCCGGGTCGATGGACTGGAGGTTTCCGCCGCCGCCGCAGCACAGGGCCAGCTCCCGGGTGTGGGCCATCTCCACCAGCCGCACCCCGGGGAGCCTCCGGAGCACCTCCCGGGGGGCGTCGTACTCCCCGAGATTCCGGCCCAGATCGCAGGGGTCGTGGTACGTGACCACCGCGTCCAGGGGCTCGGCCTCGGCCGGGTCCAGGGCCCCCTCGTCCATGCACCGCAGCAGGTACGCGGTGAGGTGCATCACCTCGAACCCCAGGGGGCCGCCCGCCGCCTCGGGGTAGGCGTGGGTCCAGGTGTGGAGGCACGAGGGGCAGCCCGTCACCAGGGTCCGGGCCCCCGACTCCCGGACCGCCTCCAGGTTGTGCCGGATCACCTGGGCCGCCCGGTCCCCCATGCCGGCCCCGATCAGGGGGAACCCGCAGCACCGCTCCCGGGGGCCGAGCACGGCCACCGGCCGGCCCATCCGGGCCGCGAGCCCGGCAAAGCTCACCGGGATGTCGGTGACCATGGGGTAGAAGGAGGCCACGCACCCCACGAAGTAGCCCACGGCCGAGGCCGGGTCGGTGGCGGCCCCGTCCTCCTCGACCTCGTCGAGCCAGTCCGCCCGGGAGGCGTTGTCAAAGGGGCTCACGTTGCCCCGCTCGGCCACGGCCTCGGCCAGGGCCAGGAAGGGCTCCGGCGCCCGGCCCGCGGCCCGGATCT
>JAADGT010000072.1 GCA_013152215.1 Deltaproteobacteria bacterium | reverse complement strand
GCGGCCAGGGGGCGACACTCGTCGGCCGGCGGGGCGTCGGCCTCGGCCCGCCGCACGATCCGGGCCATGGTGGCCACCGCCTCCACCGGGTGGTGGCCCATGGCGGTCTCCTCCGAGAGCATCACGGCGTCGGTGCCGTCCAGCACGGCGTTGGCCACGTCGGTGACCTCGGCCCGGGTGGGACGGGGGTTGGTCACCATGCTCAAAAGCATCTGCGTGGCGGTCACCACGGGCTTGGCCCGCCGGTTGGCCTCGCGGATCAACCGCTTCTGGATGCCCGGCACCTCCTCGATGGGCATCTCCACGCCCAGGTCGCCCCGGGCCACCATGATGCCGTCGAACGCCTCCAGGATCCCGTCGATGCGGTCGAGGGCCTGGCGCTTCTCCACCTTGGCGATCACCGGCACCCGGACCCCCTCCTCCTCCATGATCCGCCGGGCCGGGTCCAGGTCGGCGGGGCTGCGCACGAACGACAGGGCCACCCAGTCCACCCCCAGCCGCAGGCCGAACCGAAGATCGTCGGCGTCCTTCTCCGACACCGCGGGCAGCGCGTCGCCCTTGCCGGGCAGGTTCAGACCTTTGTGGCTGGTGACCGTGCCGCCCGAGAGCACCCGGGCCCGCACCCGGCCGCCTTCCACGGCGATCACCTCCAGGGGGATCGCGCCGTCGGCCAGGCTGATCCGGTCGCCTGCGACGAGCTCCTCGGCCAGATGGGGGTAGTTCACGGGCAGGGCCCCCGTCTCCGGGGCCGAGGCGAGGACGATCTCCTCTCCGACGTGGACCACCCGGGGCTTCTCCAGATTGCCCAGCCGGATCTTGGGGCCGGCCAGATCCAGCAGCAGGGCCACCTGCCGGCCCACGTCCCGGGCCGCGTCGCGCACGAGGTCGGCCGTGCGGGCGTGGGTGGAGTGGTCTCCGTGGCTCATGTTGAGCCGGGCCACGTCCATGCCGGCCTCCACCATGCGCCGCAACACCTGGGGGTCGGAGCTGGCCGGTCCCACGGTGCACACGATCTTCGCCCTTCGCATCGATTCCTCCGCTCGTCTGGGAAGCAGGCCGTGATAAGGTTTTCTCGCAAAACGGGGAAAACTTACCGTGAACCCTGGGCCCCGTCCAGCCCCGCTAGGGGAATCAAACGAATGGCCGGTTGAGGAAACTTCGTTTGTTTTGGTATGGTGTTTGCAGCTCGGGCCGTGTTCACCCATTCGACGGAGGAGATGCCATGAAGAAGTATTGGAACGAGAAGTTCGAGACCATGCCGGTGGAACAGCTCCAGGAGTTCCAGGCACAAAAGCTCCGCGAGACCGTGGCCTGGCTGTACGAACGGGTCCCGTTCTACAAACAGAAGCTCGACGAGAAGGGGGTGAAGCCCGAGGACATCCGCACCCTGGACGACATCCGTCATCTCCCGTTCACCGTCAAGAACGATCTGCGTGACAACTACCCCTTCGGGCTGTGCGCCGTGCCGATGAAGGACCTGGTGCGGGTGCACGCCTCCTCCGGAACCACCGGCAAGCCCATCACCGGCCCCTACACGGCCGAGGACAAGGCCCAGTGGCAGGAGTGCATGGCCCGGACCCTGTGGGCCCAGGGGGTCCGGCCCGACGACATCTGCCAGAACGCCTACGGCATGGGGCTCTTTACCGGCGGCCTGGGCTTCTACCTGGGGGTCGAGGCCATCGGCTCGTGCCTGGTGCCCACGGGATCGGGCATGACCGAGCGCCAGATCATGCTCATGCAGGACTTCGGGAGCACGGTGCTGTTCTGCACGCCCACCTACGCCCTGACCATCGCCGAGAAGGCCGATCAGATGGGGGTGGACCTGCGCAAGCTGCCCCTTCGGGTGGGCTCGTTCGGGGCCGAGCCGTGGACCGTGGAGATGCGCAGGGAGATCGAGGAGCGAATGGGCATCACCGCCCACGAGGCCTACGGGCTGACCGAGATGATGGGCCCCGGCGTGGGGTTCTCGTGCGAGGCCTACCGGCTGCACCTGAACGAGGACCACGTGTACCCCGAGATCGTCGACCCCACCACCCTGGAGCCCGTGCCCCTGGGCGAGAAGGGCGAGCTCGTGTTCACGGCCCTGCAGCGCCGGGCCATGCCGCTCCTGCGCTACCGGACCCGCGACATCACGAGCCTCCGGCGGGTCGAGTGCGAGTGCGGCCGCACCCTCGTGGTGATGGACAAGATCCTCGGCCGGTCCGACGACATGCTGATCATCTCGGGCGTGAACGTGTTCCCGAGCCAGGTCGAGTCGGTGATCATGGAGTTCGAGGAGATGGAGCCCCTCTACCAGATCCGGGTGTTCAAGAAGGGGCACCTGGACGGCATGAAGGTGGAAGCCGAGGCCAAGGCCGCCGTGTACGCCCAGGGCAAAGAGGCCCTGGAGGAGCTGGCCCGTCGGATCAGCGCCCGTATCCACGGGGTGATCGGCATCAACGCGCCCGTGGAGATCGTGCCCCAGGGCAGCATCGCCCGCAGCGAGGGCAAGGCCAAGCGGGTGATCGACGAGCGCAAGAAGTAGACGACCAAGCCGGCGGCCCCGGGATTTCCCCTTGACCCCGGGGCCGCCGGCCGGATATGTTTTCCAGCGTCTCCGAGCGGACCGACCTACCGGCCCCTGCGGCCCACGGGCGGTTCGCCGATGGGTCGGGGTGGAAACGCCCCGGCCTCCCGCGTTCGGAAAGGAGACGGGTGACCGGTGTTGTGTGCGCCCTCCCCGTCCGACCGCGGGGAGGGTTTTTTGTGTGTTGCCTCCGAGCCGTGGCGCCTACGGGGTCCTTCCTAGGGCGCGCGGCCGACGGGTTCGGTGGGAAACCGCCGGGCCTCCCGCGCTTGGAAAGGAGGCGGTGCGACCGACGGCTCCCGTGTGGGATCCGCCCGGCATGCTCGCGCCCCCTTTCCAGCCGGAAAGGGGGCGCTTCTTGTTTGGAGGATTCGCCGCTCACCCGTCAAAGAAAGGAGGAACGAATGCGGCAGATCGTGGGAGTTTTGGCAGTACTGGCGACCCTGGGGGTGGGGGCCCGGCCTGGATGGGCTCGGGTGGATCTGCTCGAGCGCCTGGAGCAAAAGGGCATCATCACCGCGGCCGAGCGCAAGGAGCTGGAGGCCCAGCAGGCCCCGGCCGTGCCCGCCGCCCCGAACCATCTGTCCTATCGGAGCCGCGACGGTCGGTTCTCCGGCCGGATCTACGGCTACGGCCAGGTGCGCTACACGTTCCGGGAGCTGGAGGACGCCGAGAACCAGAGCAGCTTCTCGGTACAGCGCACGCGCGTGGGGCTCAAGGGGCACGCGTTCCGAAAGAACCTCAAGTACAAGGTGTACGTGAACGTGTACTCGGGCAACGAGAAGGGCACGGACCTGTTCGACTTCTTCGGGGACTACGCGTTCGCCCCCTGGTTCGCCGTGAAGGCCGGTGCCTACAAGGTGCCCTACGGCGTGCAGTGGAACGTGTCGGCCTCGAAGCTCCAGTTCGTGGAGCGAAGCGGGGTGGACGCCACGTTCCGGTTCGACCGGGACACGGGTGTCACGGTCCACGGCAAGCTGGCCGGCGGGCTTTCCTACGACGCGGGCGTGTTCAACGGCGAGGGCCGCAACCGCAACAACTCGGGCGACGGTCACCTGTACGTGGGCCGGGTGGTGTGGGCCCCGCTGGGCGGAAGCCCCCTGGCCGGGGAGCCCAGCCTGAAGCGGCCCGACCGGCCCCAGGTGTTCCTCGCGGCCTCGGTGGCCTACGACGACGACGTGGCGAGCCACACCCGCAAGAACCTGAACGGAAGGCTCACGGCCCTGGGCACGAGCGACGTGGTGAGCCTGGGGGGATTCGCCGGGGTGGCGTACCGGGGGTTCTCGCTTCGGGCCGAAGGCCACCGCCGCCGGATCGACCCGAAGGCCGACGGCGTGGACGACGAGACCGCCACGGGTCTGTACGTGCAGGGGGGTGCCCTGGTCTGGAGGGACGTGGTGGAGGTTGCCGGCCGGTACGAGTTCTTCGACCCGAACACGGATGAATCCGACGACCTGACCCAGTCCTACGGGATGGCCCTGAACGTGTTCTTCAACGGCCACCGCAACAAGATCCAGGCTGATTGGTTCCGGATCCGCGATCAGGACGGGCCGGGCTCGGCCGCGACCGAGGATCGGTTCCGGGTCCAGTACCAGGTGGCGTTCTGACTTCCGCTAGGACGCTAGGAGGCTGGGAGGCTAGGAGGCTAGAAGGCTTGAAAGCCTCCGTGATTTCCCAGCATTCCGAGCGTGACCACGCCTCTTTGGCGCCACCCCACGGTCTCGGGGGGCATGGGGCCTGCATTTCAGGAATCAGGAGTCAGTGGACAGAAGGCAGGGGAAAATCGCTCCGGCAGTTCTCCGGTCTACTGCCATCTGAATTCTGGCCCCTGATATGGCCGCACCCGGCGCTCCACCAGACCCCCACCCCGTACTCCCCAAGGGGAAGGGGGTACGGGCCTGGCAATGCTTTCGTTGGAATGAGTAAAAGGCTTTTGAGCTTTCCAGCTTTCTAGCCTCCCAGCCTTCTAGCGCAAAAAGGAGAAAACCATGCGAGACCGTCGATGGATCCGTTCCTGGAGCGGGCTGGTGCTGGCCCTGGCCCTGGTCGCCGGCTGGGCCGGCTCGGCCGGCGCGGAGTGCCGCATCCGGATGTCCACCACCACCAGCACCGAGAACTCGGGGCTCTTGGCCCGGTTGCTGCCCCCGTTCGAGGAGACCTGGGGGTGCAAGGTGGACGTGATCGCGGTGGGCACCGGCAAGGCCCTGCGGTTGGGGGCCAACGGCGACGTGGACGTGGTGCTGGTGCACGCCCGCCCGGCCGAGGACAAGTTCGTGGCCGAGGGATACGGTGTGAACCGGCGTGACGTGATGCACAACGACTTCGTGGTGCTGGGGCCGGCCGACGACCCGGCCGGGGTGCGGGGCGCGGGCTCGGCCGCCGAGGCCCTTCGCCGGATCGCCAAGGCCGAGGCCTCGTTCGTGTCGCGGGGCGACGACTCGGGCACCCACAAGAAGGAGAAGGCTCTCTGGGCCGCGGCCGGCCTCGAACCTGGCGGAGCCTGGTACAAGGAGGCGGGCCAGGGCATGGGCGCGGTGCTGCGCATGGCCGACGAGCTCGGCGCCTACACCCTGTCGGACCGGGGCACGTACCTGGCGTTCCGGGAGAAGCTGGGCCTTCGGATCGTGTTCGAGGGCGATCCGGCCCTGGCCAACCCCTACGGCATCATCGCGGTGAACCCGGCCCGGTATCCGGACGCCAACTACGAAGGCGCCATGTGCCTCATCGGGTACATCACCGGACCCCGGGGGCAGCGGATCATCAAGGAGTTCAAGAAGGGCGGGGAGCAGCTGTTCTTCCCGGACGCCATCCCGAACCCGTAGCCGCCCCGGCTGCGGGGTCGGGGCCGGGGACTTCGGGGTCCCCGGTCCCGGCGTTCCTTCCCCGATGTCTGGAGTTCCATATTGCTCTTTCCTTGTCTCGTTTCGTCGCAGGAGGGGGGGCTGTCCTTTGTCTGTCCGTCGTGCGGGACGCGCGAGCCTGCCCCCAACCCCTGGGCCCTGGCCCGGCTGCAGCAAGCGGGGCGGTGCCAGGGGTGTCGGGCCCGTGACACCCTGGAGCGCCGGCCCGAGCTCGCGCCGTTGTTCCTTGCGTTCTGGTCGAGAACGGGGTTCCCGGCCTCCGCGTCCTGGCTTGCGTCCGTGCCCGAAGGGGGCGGGGCCCACTGACCGACGTCGTTGCAACGGCCTCGTCACCACGCTCCCAGCCGCCGGTACGCCTCGTACACCACGATGCCCACGGCCGTGGAGAGGTTGAGGCTCCGCACCGGGCCCCAGATCGGGATCCGGAACACCTGGTCCGGGTTTCGGCCGAGCAGGTCCGAGGGCAGGCCCCGGGTCTCGGGTCCGAACACCAGCCGGCACCCGGGGGCGAAGGGGGCCCGATCGTAGGGTCGGTCGGCCCGGGCCGAGAAGTAGAACACCGGGCCGGAGCCGCTGGCTGCCAGGGCGGCCTCCAGGTCCGGATGCTCCTGCACCGACACATGGGGCCAGTAGTCCAGCCCGGCCCGCTTGAGGTGGCGGTCGTCCGTGGAGAACCCCAGGGGATGGACCAGGTGCAGGTGGGTGCGGGTGGCCGCGCACAGCCGGGCGATGTTGCCGGTGTTGGGGGGGATCTCGGGCTCCACCAGCACCACGTGGAGGGGAACCGGGCTCACGGCCTGCCCCCCAGCCACCGGGCCAGGTGCCGACCGGTGGGTCCCAGGGCCCGCTGGGCCACGTCGGCCGGCGGCCCCGCGTCCACCAGCCGGCCCCCCTCGTCGCCGCCACCGGGCCCCAGGTCGATGACCCAGTCGGCCCGGGCGATGAACTCCAGGTTGTGCTCCACGGCCACCACCGTGTTCCCCTCGGACACCAGATCCTGGAGCACCGTGAGCAGCCGCTCCTGATCGTCGGCGTGCAGCCCCGTGGTGGGTTCGTCCAGTAGGTAGACCAGGTTGCGGGGCCGGCGGCGGGCCAGAAGCTCCGAGGCGATCTTGAGGCGCTGGGCCTCGCCGCCCGACAGGGTGGGGGCCGGCTGCCCCAGCACCAGGTACCCCAGGCCCAGGCGCTGAAGCGTGGCGAACACCCGGGCCAGCGCGGCGTGGTCGGCAAACACCTCGGCCGCGTCGTCCACGCTGAGGCCCAGCACGTCGTGGATGGTGAGGCCCCGGTAGCGCACGGCCAGCACCTCGGGCCGGAATCGGCGTCCGTCGCACTCGGAGCACGGCACGAACAGGTCCTCGAACAGGTACATCTCGAGCTTCTCGTACCCCGTGCCCCCGCATCGATCGCACCGTCCCCCCTTTACGTTGAACGAGAAGTGGGCCGGCCCCAGCCCCAGCCGCCGGGCGGCGGGAAGACCAGCGAACAGGTCCCGAACCGCCTTGTACGCCCCCACGTAGGTCAAGGGGATCGACCGGGGGGTGCGGCCCATGGGCGACTGGTCCACCAGCCGGACCCCTTCCACGGATGGCTCAGCGGGCAGCACGAGGCGGGCCGGGCCCCGGGCCCCCTTCGACTCCAGCAGCGGCGCCAGGGTGTCGGCCACGAGGGTGGACTTTCCGGAGCCGGACACC
>JAADGT010000071.1 GCA_013152215.1 Deltaproteobacteria bacterium | reverse complement strand
GGACCGAGTCGAGGTGGCCCCTGCGAGGCCGTTCAGCGAAGGAGGGGCCCCCAGCCCCACCCCCTCGGGAAATATACGAACCTGCGGTCCATGACATTAGCTGCCTAGCCGCCTAGCCGAATCCGGGCCCCCTGCCCCCGGGACCGTGAGGCGGAGGCGAGGAGGCATGGTGATGCCTAGAAGGCGCGGGAATCCTGGAGATTTTCAAGCCTCCTAGCGTCCCAGCCTCCTAGCGTCCTAGCGGAAGTTACTGGGAAGCACAGCCCCTGAAACGGCGGCCACATCCGCCGGAAAGGAGAGAGGATCATGGGACGCAAGGGGAAGAGAACGGTGGTCACGTTGCTCGCGGCTCTCGCCGCCCTCGCCTTCCCGGCCGGACCCGGCCGGGCAGCCGAAAAGGTGGTGAAGATCGGGGTCATCTACCCCCTGACCGGAGGGGCTGCCGCGGCCGGTAGGGAGCTGCGGGCCGGGGTGGAGCTGGCCGCGGACATCATCAACAACGTGATGCCCGGCATCGACATGGAGATGGCCAAGTCCGCCGGCATCCCTGGGCTCGGGGGCGCGAAGATCCAGCTCCTGATCCGGGATCACGAGGGCAACCCCACCCTGGGGGCCGACCTGGCCAAGAAGCTGATCCTCGACGACAAGGTGGACGGCATCCTGGGCTGCTACCACAGCTCGGTCACCAAGACCGTGAGCGCCGTGTGCGAGCAGTACGGGGTGCCGATGATCAACGGCTCGTCCACCTCCCCGGCCCTGACCGAGCGCGGGTTCAAGTGGTTCTGGCGCACCACCCCCCACGACCGGTGGTTCACCAAGGACCTGTTCGAGCTGCTCAAGGGGCTCACCGAGGGCAAGGTGCGGGGCGTGCCGGCCGTGCCCAAGGAGGAGCTCGGCACCATCGCCTCGGCCTGCGAGAAGACCGAGTGGGGTTCCCACGTGTCGGGCCTGATCAAGGAGCTGGCCGACCAGTACGGGTTCAAGGTGCGCAAGTCGCTCCTGTACGCGGCCAAGTCCGCGGACCTCTCCAGCGAGGTCCGGTCGCTGAAGGCGTCCCGGGCCGGCGTGTACCTGTTCGCGTCCTACACCTCGGACGCCATCCTCATGGTGAAGACCCTCAAGGCCCAGCGGGCCGCGCCCAAGGTGATCTGGGGGCAGGACGCCGGGTTCGAGAAGCCGGAGTTCCGGAAGACCCTCGGCGACGACATCGTCGGGGTGCTCACCCGCACCGTGTTCCTGCCCAAGGTGGCCGACGTGAAGAAGGTGGCCGGCCAGGTGAACGCCCTGTACAAGAAGCGCACCGGCCACGACCTGGGCGGGGCCTCGGCCCGTGCGTTCACGGGTCTGCAGGCCTGGTACCACGTGCTCAACAAGGCCGGCTCCACCGACCCGGCCGCGATCCAGAAGGCGGCCAACGAGATCGTGATCCCCGGGTCCGAGCTCGTGGTGCCGTGGGCCGGGATCGACTTCCAGAACACCGGCTCCGAGATGGGCCAGAACGTGCTGGGGTCCGGCCTGATCGGCCAGTACCAGAAGAACGACAAGGGCGAGATCGTGCTGGAGATCGTGTACCCCTTCGACCTCGCCACGGCGGACATGATCTACCCGTTCCCCGGGTGGAAGTAGGGCGGCCGGGCGGCTCCCGAGCCGCCGCCAAAGCTTCGTGGCGTATGGGGGCTGCCGGAGAGCCGCGCCCGGCTCTCCGGCAGGTCCCTGGCCCCCGATCGGGGGCGTGAGAGCGTCTATCTTGTCGCCGGGTAAACAACTGGGATCCGCACGCGGAGGAGGTCTTGGATGGACCATTTGATCGTCGGTCTTCGGTCCCCCGTCACCCGTCACCGATCACCCCTCACCGGTTCCTAGCCCATGGACATCCTCGTCAGTTCGGTGGTGGCCGGAGTTCTGATCGGGATGGTGCTGGCCCTGGTGGCCCTGGGCCTCACCATCATCTTCGGGGTGATGGACATCGTGAACTTCGCCCACGGCGAGTTCCTGATGCTGGGCATGTACACCGGGCTCCTCACGGCCGACGCCACCGGCATGGATCCCCTGCTGGGCATCCCGGTGGCGGCCGTGGTGGGGTATCTGCTGGGAATCGCCTGCTACTGGGGGTTCATCCGATTCCTGCTGCGCGGGCCCATGGTGGCCCAGCTGCTCGGCACCTTCGGGCTCATGCTGCTGCTGCGCAACCTTGCGCTGCTCCTGTTCGGGTCCGAGGACCGGGGGGTGAACGCGGGGCTCCTGGTGGGCAAGAGCGTGGCCTTCGGCATGGGCGTGATCGTGCCGGCCACAAAGCTGGCCGCGGCCGCGCTGTCGTTGGTGTCGTTCGCGGCGGTGTGGCTGCTGATGAACCGCACCCGGGTGGGCAAGGCGCTGACGGCCACGGCCCTGAACGCCCAGGCCGCCCGGTACATGGGGATCCCGACCGAGCGGATGAACGCCCTGGCCTGGGGCATCGGCGGCGCCACGGTCACGGTGGCGGGCGCCCTGATCGTCAATTTCTGGTCGGTGAACCCTTACGTGGGCCTCCTGTTCACCATGATCGCCTTCACCATCGTGGCCCTCGGCGGCTTCGGGAGCGTGCCCGGGGCGCTGGCGGCCGGGATCGTGGTGGGGCTCCTGATGGAGATCCCCGGCATCTGGGACTTCGTGGCCTACGCCACCGAGTGGGACTGGATGATGGACGTGCCCGTCACCTCCTTCAAGTACACCTTCGTCTACCTGGCCTACTTCGTGATCATGGTGGTTCGCCCCCGGGGACTGTTCGGATGGAAGCACTGAGAGCCGCGTTCGACTTCTCGGACTTCCGGCCCACGGAGAGGTGGGTGTCGCGGGCCGTGGCCGCGTTCCTGCTGGTGTTCCCGTTGCTGCCGGTGTCCTCCTTCGCCACGGCCACCATGATCCAGTTCCTGATGTTCTCCCTGTACGGGATGGGCTGGAACACCATCGGCGGCTACGGCGGCCAGGTGGACCTGGGCAAGGCCCAGTACGTGGGCATCGGCGCCTACACCACGG
The DNA here is from genome assembly GCA_013152215.1 of Deltaproteobacteria bacterium. Lineage (GTDB taxonomy): Bacteria > Desulfobacterota > Deferrisomatia > Deferrisomatales > Deferrisomataceae > Deferrisoma. Next base: position 10,376 of record JAADGT010000071.1, on the reverse strand, counting down.
CCGTGGCCCTGATCCGGTGGGACGTGCCGTTCTGGGTGTCCATGCCGGTCGGCATGGGGTTCGCGGTGCTGTGGTCGTTCGCGATCGGGTACCCGCTGTTTCGGCTCCGCGGCCACTACTTCGCCATCGCCACGATCGCGGCCTCCCTGGTGCTCAAGGACCTGTTCGAGGTGTGGGACTTCGTGGGCGCGGCGCGGGGGCTCGAGATCCCGGCCCACCGGTTCGCCACACCGGACTTCGTGCGCCTGATCTTCAAGGAGGACGTGTACTACTACTACGTGCTGCTGGCGTTCTTCTTCGGCGGGGTCCTGTATATGAACGCGTTTCGCAAGTCGCGGCTGGGCTACCAGCTTCGGCTGATCAAGGACAACGAGGACATGGCCCGGTCGCTGGGGATCAATGTGCACTGGGCCAAGGTGAAGACCTATGCCATCGCCACGGCGTTCGTCAGCATGGTGGGGTCGTTCCACGCCTGCTACATCAAGAACATCGAGCCCGAAGACACCATGAGCCTGGACCTGTCGATCCTGATCGCCCTCATGGCCATGCTGGGCGGGGCGGGGTCCCTGTGGGGGCCGATCATCGGGGCGGGCATCCTGATCCCGTTGAAGAGCTACTTCAAGGAGTGGTTCGGGGCCCGGGCGGGGCTGGTGGGCATGGACCTGATCCTGTACGCCCTGATCATCATGGTCGTGTCCGCGGTGGAGCCCCGGGGCATCTGGGGTTTGGTGGAACGGCACCGGGCCCGCAGGGAGTCGGCGTGATGCCCGCCCTGCTGGAGGTGACGGACCTGACCAAGGTGTTCGGGGGGCTCCGCGCCAACGACGGGATCTCCTTCACCGTGGGGGCCGGGGAGATCCTCGGACTGATCGGCCCGAACGGAGCCGGCAAGACCACCTTGTTCCACTGCATCACGGGGTTCCACCGGCCCGAACGGGGGACCGTGCGGTTCGACGGCCGGGACATCACCGGGCTGCCTCCCCACCGGATCGCCCGCATGGGCATGGCCAGGACGTTCCAGACCTATGTGGCCGGGGGCGACCTCACCGTGCTGGAGACCGCCATGGTAGGGTGCTTCTCCCGCACCGCCTCCCCGTCCCGGGCGCGGATCCGCGCCCGGGAGATCCTGGGGTTCCTCGGCCTTGCGGACCTGGCGGACCTGCCGATCCGCGACCTGCCCGTGGCCGGCCAGAAGCGGGTGGCGCTGGCCACCGCCCTGGGAACCGAGCCGAAGCTCCTCCTCCTCGACGAGGTGGCCGCCGGGCTCAACCCGGGGGAGATCGGGGAGCTGATGGATGCGATCCGCCACGTGCACGAGGAGCGGGGCGTCACCTTGATCGTGATCGAGCACGTGATGGAGCTGGTGATGAACCTGAGCGACCGGGTGTTGGTGCTCGACTCGGGCCGGGTGATCGCCCAGGGCCTGCCCCAGGAGGTGGCCCACGACCCGGCCGTGATCCGGGCCTACCTGGGCGAGAAGTACGCGGCCCGGTACCTGGAGGAGGCGTCGCCGTGACCGCGCCGCTCCTGACCGTTCGCGGCCTGGTGGTGCGCTACGGCAAGCTCACCGTCCTCCACGGGATCGACCTGGAGGTGTTCCCCGGCGAGACCGTGTGCGTGGTGGGCGCCAACGGGGCCGGCAAGTCCACCCTGCTCAAGGCGATCATGGGAGCGGCCCCGGTGTCGGGCGGCGAGATCCGCTTCGACGGGAAGCCGGTGGCCGGGCTGGCCACGGAGGAGGTCGTGTCCCGGGGGCTCGTGTACGTGCCCGAGGGGCGCATGCTGTTCGGCCCGCTGTCGGTGGAGGAGAACCTGAGGCTCGGGGCCTACGTGGTGCGGGACGAGCAGCGCGTGCAGGAGAACCTCGAGCGGGTCTACGCCCTGTTTCCCCGGCTGGAGGAGCGGAGGCACCAGGCGGCCGCCACCCTTTCCGGGGGGGAGCAGCAGATGGTGGCGATCGGCCGGGGCCTGATGTCGGGCCCGAAGGTTCTCATGCTCGACGAGCCCTCGTTGGGGCTGGCCCCCAAGCTGGTGGACGAGGTGCTGGAGACGGTGGACACCCTGAAGGCCCAGGGCATGACGATCCTGCTCGTGGAGCAGACCGTGCGCGAGGCCCTGGAGATCGCCGACCGCGGATACGCGCTCCAGTCCGGCCGGATCGTGGTGAGCGGCCCGGGCCGGGACTTGCTGGAGGACGACCGGCTTCGCAGCGCCTACCTGGGCCTGTGATGGCTTCCGCTGGGAGGCTGGCGGCTAGATGCTAGAAACTAGAGACTAGAAACTAGACCATGCCTCCGGGCCGTGAGCTGAAAGCGAAAAGGGGTGGTATTTCCTAGAACGGGCGGGAATCCGGGAGGTTTTCAAGCCTCCCAGCCTTCTAGCCTTCCAGCCTTCTAGCGGAAGTTACATGGAAGCCCCCCTCGGGCCCCTGTGGGGCCCTACAACGGGGAGGGTAACGTTCGGGGGTCCGGGCCCATTGCCGGAGGCGGGGCAGGGGTTTCAGGAACCAGAATTCAGGGGACAGAAGCCAGAAAAAGGACAAAGGTGCTGTGGCCAAATCGACGTCGTGGGACCACGACCCGTCCACTGACATCTGTCCTCTGACCCCTGGTCCCCATGCCCCAGCGAGGGGTTGGCGGCGGTTCGGGGAAGCGGCCCGGCCGCCTAGCGGCCTAGCAGCCCAGCGGGCCGAAGGCCCCCGACCAACGACCGAGGTTACATGGAAGCCTGGTCCAGAAACGCTTGTGGAGGTGTGGGTGCCATGCGATCGGTGGATCTCAACGCGGACATGGGAGAAGGGTTCGGGGCCTACCGCAAGGGGGACGATGCGGGGCTGATGGGCACGGTGACCTCGGCCAACATCGCCTGCGGGTTCCACGCGGGGGACCCCCACGTGATGCACAGAACCGTGGAGCTGTGCGCCGAGCACGGGGTGGCTGCCGGGGCCCACCCCGGGTATGCGGACCTGCTGGGGTTCGGCCGCCGGCCCGTGGAGGCCGCCCCCGACGAGGTGTACGACTGGGTGCTGTACCAGGTGGGCGCCCTCGACGCGTTCCTGCGGGCCCGGGGCCTGCGCCTGCAGCACGTGAAGCCCCACGGCGCCCTCTACAACCGGGCAGCCGAGGACCCGGACCTGGCCCGGGCGGTGGCCCGGGCGGTGCGGGACTACGACCCGGACCTGATCCTCCTGGGCCTGGCGGGGTCCGAGCTGGAGCGGGCGGCCCGGCAGCTCGGAGTCCGAGTAGCCCGGGAGGCCTTCCTGGACCGCGCCTACCGGCCCGACGGCACCCTGGTCCCACGCTCCGTTCCCGGTGCGGTGCTCACCGATCCGGAAGAGGTGGCGGCCCGGGCCGTGCGCATGGTGACCCGGGGAACCGTGGACACGATCGACGGAGGCGAGATCGAGGTGCAGGCCGAGTCGCTCTGCGTGCACGGCGACAGCCCCGGCGCGGTGGAGCTGGCCCGAGCGGTCCGGAGCGCGCTCGAGGCCGCCGGCGTGCGGGTGGCCCCGCTCTCCCAGGTGGTCGGGGGGCTCACGGCGTGACCGCTGCCCCGTGGGAGCGACCGCGGATCCTGCCCTGCGGGGAGGCGGCGCTCACGGTGGAGGTGGGCGACGCGATCGCGCCCGAGATCCACGAGCGGGTGGTGGCGCTGGCCCGGGCGCTCGAAGGGATCCGGGGCGTGATCGCCCGTGTGCCCACCTACCGATCCGTGTTCGTGGAGTACGACCCGCTGGAGGTCTCGTACGAGGCCTTGGCGCTCGTGGTGGAGCGGGCCTGGTCCGACCTCACCCGCAGCCCGCCTTCCGTCTCTTCCCAACGGGTGATCGAGATCCCGGTCTGCTACGACCCCGAGTTCGGCCCCGACCTGGAGGAGGTGGCCCAGCGCCACGGTCTGACCCCGGCCGAGGTGGTGGAGATCCACACCGCCCCCACCTACCGGGTGTACATGCTGGGGTTCATGCCTGGGTTCCTGTTCCTGGGAGGGCTCTCCCCCCGGATCCACACCCCCCGCCGGGCCGAGCCCCGGGCCCGGGTGCGGCGGGTTCGGTGGGGATCGCCGGCCCCCAGACCGGGGTGTACTCCCTCGACAGCCCGGGTGGGTGGCAGATCATCGGCCGGACCCCCCTGCGGATGTTCGATCCCCAACGCCAGCCCCCGGCCCGAGCCGTGCCCGGCATGGGCGTTCGGTTCCGAGCCATCGACGCGGCCACCTTCCGCGCAATGAAAAAAGGTAAAAAGTGAAGACCCGGTCAACCCTGCGCATTCGCAGACCCGGCCCTCTCACCACGGTCCAGGACCACGGACGGTGGGGTTTCCAGCACCTGGGCGTGCCGGTGTCCGGGGCCATGGATCCCCTGTCGTTCCGGGTGGCGAACGCCCTGGTCGGCAACCCCTGGACCGCGGCCGTGCTGGAGGTCACCCTGGGGGGGTTTGAAGCCGAGTTCCTCGGTCCCACGGCCGCGGCCCTGGCCGGGGCGGACCTGGGGTTCGAGCTGGACGGGATCCCCCTGGGGCCCGGCACCTCGTTCCGTGCCGAGCCCGGGTCGGTTCTGAAGGCGAGGGGCCGCCGCGGGGGGTGCCGGGCCTATCTGGCCGTGGCCGGCGGCTTTGCGGTGCCGGAGGTCCTGGGCAGCCGGTCCACGTACCTCCCGGCCCGCTTGGGGGGCCTGGAGGGGCGGGCCCTCCGGCAGGGGGACGAGCTCCACGCCTACGGCCCGCCCTTTCCCCCGGCATGGGGCCCGGGGCGCCATGCGCCGCCGGAGCTGCTCTCTCCCCTTCCCTCGCCCGGCGAGCCGATCCGGCTCGAGGTCGTGCTCGGGCCCCAGGCGGACCGGTTCACCCAGCGCGGGCTGAACACGTTCCTGGGGGAGCGGTTCGGGGTGTCGCCCCAGGCCGACCGCATGGGCTACCGGCTGGAAGGCCCCCGGATCGAGCATGCCGGCCCGGCCGACATCCTCTCGGACGGCATCGCCTGGGGTGCGGTGCAGGTGCCGGCCCACGGCCGGCCCATCGTGCTCATGGCCGACCGCCAGACCGCGGGGGGCTATCCCAAGATCGCCACCGTGGTGCGCACCGACATCCCCGCCCTGGCCCAGGCGGTGCCCGGCGACACCGTGATCTTCGAAGCGATCTCCCTGTGGGAGGCCAGGGAACGGCTGGCGTGGCAGACCCTCCGGCTGCGCCGGTGGACCGAGGGAAGCTAGGAAGCTGGGAGGCTGGGAGGCTCCGAGGCCCCGACGCGGAGGCCCCGGGACCAACGCGAGTTACCCTTCCCCGTTGTCCCCTCCCTTGCCTGTTCGTCTCGACGCGCTATGAATAAGGAGCCCCTTTCGGCCCCTCCGGGGCCCTACAACGGGAAGGGTAACGTTCGTTGGTCCGGGCCATTTGCCGGCGGGGGAGCAGGAGCTTCAGGAGCCAGAATTCAGCGGACAGAAGACAGGAAATCCCGAAAAGCAGTTTGGGTTCCCGGGGGGCTCTCGGGGCACCGAAGAACCTTCTCCCTGTCCCCCGACTTCTGAATTCTGGCCCCTGAAACCCATGCCCCCCGACTCCGATGTCGAGACGAGCTTTCGACTGACGACCAACGACAGAAGTTGCAGGGGGAGGCGCGTTGTTTTTTTCGTTCCGCGGATGCGGATACGGGCGGAGAGGTTCTCGTCATGGTTCGGAGGGGAGTTGCCGGTCTGGCCCTCGTTCTGATGTGGGCGGCCTTCGCGGCCGGATTCAGCAAGAAGCCGGTGTACATCGATCCGGCCCTTGGGGGGTGGGTGGCCCCGCTCCAGACCCTGTGCTTTCAGGCGGGGTGCGGGGAGCTGTATTATGTGGCCGGGGTGTGGCTGGACCGGGGGGGCGACCTGATGGTCCTGAGCCGGGCCAAGGTCACCTTTCGGCGGTTCGACCGGCGGAGCCTGGGGCGGTTCGCCCAGCGGCTGGCCCGGGCCCTGGGCCCCACGGTGGCGGCCCTGCACCGGCAGGGTCGGGCCCGCAACGTGGTGCTGATCTTCTACTGCCCCCAGCTCAGGGGAAACGTGATCACCCTGGAGGTGTACGAGTCGCGGCTGCCGGCCTCGGCGTTCGAGGGGTCCGGCCCGGTGCCCCTCAAGGTGGTGGAGCGCCGTTCTTGGGCGCTGCCCCCGCCGTGACGGCCCTGTGGACACAGGAGGAGTTCCCCACGATGGCAAGCACGACGAAGGTATGGTTGGCGGCCGGCCTCTTGGGACTGGCCGGCTGCATCCCGGCCGGGTACGTGAAGGACCCCACCCCCTGGGTCCAGAAGGCGAACTGGGCCGAGGCCCAGACCCTGCGGGTGGAGATGGCCGAGCACCGCCTCTCGCCGCAGGTGCTGGTGCTCCGAGAGGGCCGACCCTACGTCCTGGAGATCGTGAACACCGGCCGGGAGACCCATTCCTTTTCCGCTCCGGAGTTCCTCAAGGCCGTGGCGGCCCGGAAGGCCGTGGTGCCCGAGGTGGCCGAGGTCCGGGCCTGGCGGTTCACCGCGTTCCAGCTCGCCCCGGGCCGGTCGGTGCGTCTGTCGTTCGTGGCCGTGCGACCTGGCACCTACCCCGTGGCCTGCACCCAGCCCGGCCACGCCGCCCGGGGCATGCGGGGCGCGGTCGAGATCGAGAAGGCGCCGTCCCAGGGCAACTGAGCTACTCCAGGATCTGCCCCAGGTCCCACAGGATGCCCCGGTGGGAGGGGTGGCGGGCGCAGTAGGTGAACCGGATGCGGGTGCCGCCCTCGTAGGTCTCGATCCGGTCCACCCGGGTGGGCCACTGGGCGCTCTCCAGGACCGCTTCCAGACGGGCCAGGGCCACGGGCCGGTCGGGTCCCAGCTCCACCTCCACCGTGCGCATGTCGCACGGCCCCATGAGGCGCTTCTCCACCCGGCCCAGGGCCACCAGGGTGGCCACCGTCATGACGGCGGTGATCAGGCCGATGAGCCAGTACCCCATCCCCACCATCACCCCGATGGCGGCCACGAGCCAGATCGTGGCCGCCGTGGTCAGCCCGACCACCCCCCTGCCGCTCCGCAGGATCGCACCCGCCCCGATGAACCCCACCCCGCTCACGATCTGTGCCGCGATCCGGGTGGACTCCTGGGGGGCGTGGGCCACGAACTTGGCCATGAACTCCGAGCCCATGGTGAACAGGGCGGCTCCCAGGCAGATCAGGATGTTGGTGCGGAGCCCCGCCGGCTTCCCCTTCCACTCCCGCTCCGACCCCACCAACGCCCCGCACAGAAACGCCACCGCCATGCGGCCGGCCACGGGCAACAGGATCACGGGAAACTCGGGCCTCAACAAGGGCATGGGCTCCATGGGGCGCCTCCGGTTCGAGGGGATCCCGGCTCGTTCCTCCCCTTGGAATCTTAGCGTGGGATCGTGTAGTTTGGAAATCGTCGGGCGACCGGTTTCCATCCGAACCGATCCGAGAACCCCCTTTCGACGTTCCGGCGGAGGTTGCGGAGGTCACCATGGAGACACGGATCGAGGGCACGGGGCCGGTGCTGGTGTTGATCCCCGGCCTGGGCTGCGACGACCGCCTGTGGCTTCCGGTGGGGCAGCGCCTGGCCCGGGAGTTCCGGGTGGTCTACCCGAGCGTGTGGGGCCGCGGCTCCCTGGATCGGGCGGCCGAGGAACTGGCGGAGGCGCTCGACCGGATCGAGGCGCCCCAGGCCTTTGTGGCCGGCCTGTCCATGGGCGGCTACATCACCTTCGAGCTGCTTCGGCGCCGACCCGACCGGATCGCCGCGGCGGCCTTGGTCGACACCACCGCGTTCGGCGACACGCCGGAGCGCCGAGCCAAGAGGGACCAGGTGCTCGACCTGATCCGGCGGGGCGGGTTCGAACAGGTGCTCGAGGCGTTCGCGGCCAGCGTGCTGGCACCCTACCACCGGGACGGTTCGCTCCGGAACCTGGTGGTGGAGATGGGCCGGGCGGTGGGACCGGAGGCGTTCGCCGCCGACGTGGCCGCCATCCGGGATCGGGGCTCGTACGAGGACGTGCTGGAGCAGGCGGACCTGCCGCTCCTGTTCGCCGCGGGCGAGGACGACGACCTCACCCCGCCGGCGGTGGCCGAACGGATGAGCCGCCAGGCCCGGCAGGCCCGGCAGGCAGTGATCCCGCGGGCGGGGCACCTGAGCCCCTTGGAGAACCCTGAGGCCACGGCCCGGGTGCTCGGCGAGTTCTTCGGCCGGGGAGAACGGTTGTGAAGGACTACTACGCGGTCCTGGGCGTCCCCCCGGACGCCACCGCCGAGGAGATCCGAAGGGCCTACCGCCGCAGGGCCTTCGAGCTGCACCCGGACCGCAACGGCGGCAGCCCCGAGGCCGAGGAGGCGTTCAAGGAGCTCACCGAGGCCTATGCGGTGCTCGCCGACCCGACCCGCCGCCGAAGCTACGACGCGGCCCGGGCCGGCCGGCCGACCCCGGGGGGAGCCGAGTTCCGGCCCGAGGACCTCTTCGCCGACCTGTTCCGGCACCCGGTGTTCGGGGCGTTCCTGCGGCAGATGGCCGAGGAGTTCCGGCGTCAGGGCCTCCGGTTCGACGAAGGGTACCTCCGACGGGTGTTCCACGCGCCCGGGGGCGGGGTGTTCTTCGGCGGGTTCGTGTTCGTGGGCCCTTTGGGCGGCTGGTTTCGTTCCTTCGAACGGGCCCCCCGCAGGTTCCCGGGCCCGGGCGGCCGAGCCCGGGCGCTTCCGAAGAGGCCCGGGGTGCTGGGCCGGATCCTGCGGAAGGCCCTCCCCCGGCCGGCCCCCCCCGGCTCGGTGGAGTATCGGCTGCCGGTGCCGCCGGAGGTGCGGCGTGCCGGCGGAACCGTGGAGGTGGCCGTGCCGGGCCCCCGGGGCATGGAGAGGCTCCGGGTGCGGATCCCGGCCGGGGCCCGGCCGGGCCTGAGGCTGCGCATCCGCGGCAAGGGCCCGGGCAAGGCCGGGAACCGAGGCGATCTCCTCCTGAGGATCTCGGACCCCCCTTCCTCCTGCTGAAGGACAGGTCCCATGCGCATCTCGCTCACCGCTGCCGTGCAGCCCCGCGAGGTTCCGTGCCGGGTGCCCGGGTGCCGGAACACCTGGACCCAGACCGCGGAGGACATCCTCCACGCGCTCCGCCGGGGGGAGAGGGAGCCGCCCAAACGCATGTGCGCCCGGTGCGAGGCCCTGTACCGGGACATCACCGAGCGGGAGGTTCCCTGCGGGCGGCCCGGGTGCGGGGGAACGGTCCGGCTGGGCCGGTTCCAGCAGCTGGTGTGGGAGGTGCGGGGCCGTCGACCCCGGGAGCTCCTGTGCGAGGAGTGCCGGTCCGAGGCCGCGGCCCAGGACCCGGTGGAGGTGCCCTGCCGGGTCCCGGGGTGCTCGGGCCGGTGGCTGTGGAAACCCGAGGAGCGCCTCGCCTGGGGCCGGGAGAAGCCGCCGGCCCGCATGTGCCCGGACTGCTACCGCATCTACCGGGAGCTGGAGGACGTGACCCGGCCGTGCAAGGTCCCCGGGTGCTCGGCCACGGTGGCGTACCGGCGGTTCGACCAGCTGGCGGACCGCAGGGCCGGCCGGCGGCCTCCCCAGCGGATGTGCCGGGCGTGTGCCGAACGGCTGCGGCAGCTCCAAGACCGCTCGGTCCCTTGCTCCGTGCGCGGATGCGACGGCACCTGGACCTGGACCCGGTTCTCCCAGCTGGTCGCCGAGAGAAAGGGCCTCGGCCCCGAGCCCCCGCGTCGGCGCTGCGCCCGGTGCCAGGAGGAGCTCCAACGGCTCCAGGACCGCACCATGCCGTGCCGGGTGAACGCGTGCGACGGCACCTGGGCGTACACCGCGGCCCAACAGCTCTCGGACCTGCGACGCGGCCGCAAGCCGCCCCGGCGGCTCTGCCCCGAGTGCCTGGAACGGGTGAAGAGCCTGGAGGATCGTGAGGTGCCCTGCCGACAGGAGGGGTGCGAGGGCACCTGGACCTTCACGCGGTTCGACCAGCTCCTCCACGAGCGTACGGGCCGGCCCGAGCCCCGAAGGCTGTGCGCCCGGTGCGAGACCTTCCTGAAGGACCACCCCCCCGTGGACGTGCCGTGCCGGGCCTGCGGCACGCCGATGCTCTGGACCAGCGAGGCCCAGCTCATGGCCGAGCTGGGCCTCTGGGTGAAACCCGACCTGTGCGGGGAGTGCAAGGCTCGGGAGGTCCGGCAGGGCGCCGGATAGCCGACGAAGGCCCGATCAGTCCCCGCCGGAGAGGTTTGCCTGCCTCCATGCCGCGGCGAACCGGTCCAGCACCTCCCGGGCCAAGGGGGTCGGATCCCCGGCCTCTCGGTCCGTGGCCACCTCCACCCAGGTGGCCTGCTCCGCGCACAGCAGGGGATCGCGCTCCAAGCACATGGGCTGGACGAGAACCAG
>JAADGT010000246.1 GCA_013152215.1 Deltaproteobacteria bacterium | reverse complement strand
GGGGGCATGGGGATCAGGGGTCAGAGGACAGATGTCAGTGGAGAGGTCGTGGTCCCACGGCGCCGCTTTGGGCACGGTGTCTTTGACCCTCTTCTGGCTCCTGTCCCCTGAATTCTGGCCCCTGAAATCCATGCCCCGCCGCCGGCTGTGGCCCCCCCGATCAGGGAACGTTACCTTCCCCGTTGCCCGGCCCCGCAGGGGCCTGAGGGGGCTTTCTAGCCTCCCAGCGTTCCAGCTTCCCCCGCCTACAACACCTCCGCTCGTCGGTCGATCAGGGACCGGTCGCCCGAGCACACCGCGGCCGTGTCCATCTCCACCTGGGGCACGGCGTCGGCCACGAACCGCTCGACCAGGGCCTCTCGGCCGGGGTCGGCCAGCAGGTCCCGAAGGAGCAGGTACCCTGTGAGCACCAGGGTCTCCGAGTGGCACAGCCGCCGGGCCATCAGGTCCTGGTAATCGCTCTCCCTGCGGTCGGCCACGTAGGCCACGGCTCGGGCCAGATTCTCCCGCGCCCGGCCCAGGGCCTCGGCCAGGTCCCGGGCCCGGCCCTGGTACGGAAGGGCCGCCAGCCGGTCCACCAGGGGATCGAGCACCCGGTTCATCACCCCGCCCATGGCCGCCACGTACTGCAGCTGGGTGGTGCCCTCGTAGATGTTCGTGACCCGGGCGTCGCGGCAGTGGCGCTCCACGTCGTAGTCCTTCATGTACCCGCTGCCGCCGTGGATCTGGAGGCTGTCGTAAGCCACCTCGTTGGCCACCTCGGTGGAGTAGGCCTTGGTCAGGGGGGTCAGCACCGAGGCGATACGGTCCCACCGCTTCGCGCCGGCCAGGTCCCCCGCGCGCTCGCATCCGTCCCGCAGGTCCACGTACCGGGTGGTCTCGTACAGGAGCGCCCGGGCCCCGGCCAGCTTGACCCGGGAGCGCACCAGCATCTCGTACACCGCGGGGAACTCCTCGATGGCCCGACCGAACTGCCGACGGTTGGCCGCGTACTCCCGGGCCGATCGGTAGGCGGCCTCGGCGATGCCCACGGCCTGGGCGCTCACCCCCACCCGGGCCCCGTTCATGAGGGACATCACGTAGCGGGTGAGCCCCCGGCGCCGGGCCCCCACCAGCTCGGCCGGGGCGTCGTCGAACTCGATCTCGCAGGTGGGCGAGCCGTGGAGCCCCAGCTTCTCCTCGATCCGGCGCACCCGCACCCGGGGCCCGGCCTCGCACACGAACATGGACAGGCCCCGGCCGTCCCGGGTGCCCTCCTCGGACCGGGCCAGCACCAGGATGATCCGGGCGCAGCCGTTGGTGATGAACTGCTTGGTGCCGTTCAGGCGCCACTCCCCGGTGTCCGGGTCCTGCCAGGCCCGGGTGCGCACGGCCTGCAGGTCGCTGCCGGCGTCGGGCTCGGTGAGGGCCATGGCCCCGTCCGCCTCGCCCGAGGCCAGACGGGGCAGGTACCTCTCCTTCTGGTCGTCCGAGCCGAACCGGAGGATCGTCTCGCCGATCTCCTGCAGGCCCACCAGGTTGTGCAGGCTCGCGTCGGCCCGGGCCACCATCTCCATCATCTGGGAGTACACGGTGTTGGGGAAGTTCAATCCCCCGTACCGACGGGGCAGGGTGACCCCCATGAGGCCGGCCTGCCGGAGTTCGTCCAGGCTCTGGCGGGTGCCCTCGGCGTAGCACACCCGGCCGTCCTCGAACCGCGCCCCCTCCCGGTCCACCGAGCGGGCCCGGGGCGCGATCTTGCGCGCGCACAGCTCCCCCACCATGGCCAGCACCGCCTCGTAGAGCCCCAGGGCCTCCTCGTAGCTTCCGGAGGCCTCCGGGAAACGGTCGCGCTGGGTGAAGCCGGCTTCCCGAAGCCCCACCGCCTCGGCCAGGTCGGTCTGGCCCAGGCGGAAGGAGAGCTCGGGGTTGTCGAGGAAGAAGTTCTCGGCCATGGGGAACCCTCCGGGAGAGCGGAAACGCAGGGGGTGCTTGTAGCATCCACCCCCCCACGGGTCAAACGGCTGGGTCGGCTGCGGGAGCCGATGATCCCCGAGGGCCCGAACGAAGCAGGGCCCGGTCTGGCGAAGACCGGGCCCCGGGAGCCGGGTTGCCCGCCAAAGGGCAACCGTGCGATGTTCGTTGGCGGAGGTGGATGGGAATCGAACCCACCGGCGACGCTGTTCACGCCGCCCACCGGATTTGAAGTCCGGGAGAGCCACCAGTGCCCTGGCCACCTCCGCGGCGCATTGTAGGGGTGCCGGGGGCTTCGGTCAACGCGCAATGGGCAGGGCGGAGGCAACTAGGGTGGACGGATTTGCGATCACGTTCCTGTCCGTGGCGGCCTACGGAGCGCTCCATTCCCTCCTGCTCACCGGCCCGGTGCGGCGGGCCGCTGCCGCGGTGCTGGGCGAGGCGGCGTACCGGGGCGTGTTCCGCCTGGCCTACAACGTGCTGGCGACGGCGCTTCTGGCCGTGCTGCTCGGCGGGATCGCGGCGCTGCCCGACCGGGAGCTGGTTCGGATGGGCGGGGTGGCCGCGGCCGGGCTGTGGGCGGTCCGCCTGGCCGGCCTGGCGGTGATCGCCCACTGCGTGCGGCGAGTGGGGTTCGGGAGGTTCCTCGGCTGGGAGCACTTCCGCGCCTGGCGCCGGGGGGAGACCGTGCCGGGTCCCGACATGGAGGCCGGGGAGCTGGTGGTGGAGGGCCCCTACCGGTACGTGCGCCATCCCATGTACACGGCCGGCGCGGTGGTGTTGTGGGCCCAGCCCACCTGGACATGGAACGGCCTTGCGTTCGCCCTAGCGGCCACGCTGTACCTGTGGCTGGGGTCGCTCCACGAGGAGCGCCGGATGCTCGAGACCTACGGGGATACCTACCGCCGTTACCGGGACCGCACCCCCGCCTTCGTCCCGACGATCCCCCGGAGCGGCGAGGGGTGACCTGGCTCTTCCTCTCCCTGGCCAGCGCCCTCTCCTGGTCGCTCGCCGACGTGTTCGCCAAGAAGGCCCTGCAGCGGGCCTCGGCGGTTCGGGTCGCCTGGGTGCGCACCGCGTTCGCCTTGCCGGTGCTGACGGCCGTGGCCCTGGGGACCGGGATCACCCGGCCCGGCCCGGGGTTCTGGCCGGCGCTCGCGGCGGCGGTGCCCCTGGAGATCGCGGCCGCGCTCCTGTACCAGTGGGCCCTTCGGCTGTCGCCCCTGGGGCTCACCGCCCCGTACCTCGCCTTCACCCCGGCGTTCCTGGTGTTCACCGGCCGGTGGATCCTGGGCGAGGTGCCCGCGATCCCGGCATACGGGGGCATCGCGCTGGTGTGCGTGGGCGGATACCTGCTCCATCTGGAGCCGGGCATGGGGTGGCTCGACCCGGTTCGAGCCTTGGACCGGGAGCGGGGCAGCGTGCTGATGCTGGCCGTGGCGGCCCTGTACAGCGTGACCGCGGCGTTGGGCAAGGTGGCGGTTCTGGCCTCGGACCCGGTGACCTTCGGGGTGGTGTACTACGGGATCCTCACCGGTTGTCTCACCCCCTGGGCCGTGCGGGGGGCGGGGCGTCCGAGGCGTTCGCGGCCTCTGACCCTGGGGCTGGTCGGGCTGTTCTCTGCGGCCATGATCCTGGCCCACTTCTCCGCCATCCGGCTGGCGCCGGCCAGCTACATGATCGCGGTCAAGCGCACGAGCGTGCTCTGGTCCATCCTGCTGGGCGGGGTGGTGTTCTCCGAGCACGGTTGGAGACGACGGTTGCTCGGCGGAACGGTCATGGTGGCGGGGGTGGGGCTCATCGCCGCGTCGTTTTGAAGGGCCGTTTGCCCGCTTGACTTTCCGCGGTCGTTTGGTACCCTGCGGCCCGGGTTTTGGGCCCGGCTGGCCCCATCCGGTCGGTCGTTTCGGTTCGGCGTCCCGTCGGGGAGGAAGGCGATGTTCAATTTTGCGGTGTTCCGGAAGTTCGTGACGCTCAACAACGGCCGGCGGGTGCTGCTGCGACCCCTCCTGGAGGAGGACCAGAAGCTCCTGTTCGACCTGTTCCACGAGGCCTCGGAGGAGGACACCCGGTTTCTCAAGGACGAGGTCAAGGAGCCCATCGTGGTGGAGCGGTGGATCGCCAACCTCAACTACGACCGGGTGATGCCCTTGGTGGCGTTCTGCGACGGCCGCATCGTGGGGGACTGCGCGGTGTACCTCGGCACCAAGTCCGCCCGGCACGTGGGGGAGATCCGGATCTTCCTGGCCCAGGACTTCCGGGGGGTGGGGCTGGGCAGCAAAATGATCCTGGAGATGTGCGACGTGTGCAAGAAGCGCGGTCTGTGGTTCCTGCGGGCCGAGGTGATCCTCGATCACGCCAAGGTGGTCAAGGCGTTCCGTCGGCTCGGGTTCGACCTGCGCTGCACCCTGGACGACTACTTCATGCGCAAGGACGGGGTGACCCATGACATCGCCCTGATGATCAAGCGCCTCAAGAAGCCCGAGGAGTACACTTTCTAATCGCGTTGCCCCGCGACGAGGAAACGGCCCTCCCGCTCACCGCAGCGGGAGGGCCGTTGTTGTTTGTCGATCCGGCGTGTAACTTCGGGCCTTCGGCCCGCTTGAAGGCTGGAAAGCTAGGAGGCTAGAAGGCTTGAAGACCTCCCGGGTTTCTGCATGCTCCGTAAACCGACACGCCTCTTCGCCTTCACCTCACGGTCCGAAGTCCCCGGTTTTTCTAGTTTCTAGTCTCTAGTTTCTAGTCTCTAGTCTCTAGACGGCCCCCCAGGGGCCTGATGGAGCTTCCCTGTAAACCCTTCCCTCCCAGCCGCGTCTACAGGGGCATGGAAGTCATTTTGAACCCCTTCTCGGAAAAGGAGAGGACGATGCGGAAGGGAATCGTAGCGTTGGCGATGGTGGCGTTGTTGGCCGGGTTCTCGGCGACGGCAGAGGCGCGGGGGGGTAGGGGCGGCCGGTTCGGTGGAGGAAGCCCGGCAGGTGCCGCCTTCGGGATGCAGGGTTCCGCGCGCGGCACGATGGGCGGCCAGCGCGGGGATATGACTCGCCAGCAAAAAAGGTTGAGGGACGGGAGCGGCAAGGCGGATCAGCAAAGGAGCCGGCTCCGGGTTCGGGATCCTTCCACCCATTCGACCGACTCGACCGAGGTGACACCGACGCCGTGAGGGGGGGTAGGGTAAGGTAACGAGGCGCCGGGACATGGGTCCCGGCGCCTTCGTCATGGCGGTGCATCCCTCTTCAATCCCCGATGATCTTCACCAGCACCCGCTTGCGGCGGCGGCCGTCGAACTCGCCGTAGAAGATCTGCTCCCACGGCCCGAAGTCGAGCCTGCCGTCGGTCACGGCCACCACCACCTCCCGGCCCATCACCGTGCGCTTCAGGTGGGCGTCGCCGTTGTCCTCGCCCGTGCGGTTGTGCAGGTACCGGCTCAGGGGCTCGTGGGGCGCGAGCTCCTCGAGCCACCGCTCGAAGTCCTGGTGGAGCCCGGGCTCGTCGTCGTTGATGAACACCGAGGCCGTGATGTGCATGGCGTTCACCAGGCACAGCCCCTCCCGGATGCCGCTCTCCTTCAGGCAGGCCTCGACCTGGGGGGTGATGTTGAGGAACGCCCGGCGGGTGGGCGTCTGGAACCACAGCTCCTTCCGGTAGCTCTTCATGCCAGGCCTCCTCTTTCGCTCGAAAGGGATGAGGGCACGGACCAAGGCTATTCAGATGCCGGTCCCGGGACAAGTCCGGTTTGACGGAGGGCAGAACCAGGACCATATTGACGCGCACTTGCGTGTTCCCATCCGACCAACGAGGAGATATGCCCCATGAGCCCGTTGGACCTGTTCTGGATCTTCTTCATGGCCTCGGCCCTTCAGCCGCTGCTGCGGCAGCGCATGGTGGAGGCGGCCCGCAAGCGGCTGATCGCCCGAATCGAACGCGACCGGGGATCGCGGGTGATCCTGATGGTACACCGCCAGGAGACCATGAGCGTGCTGGGCTTCCCGGTGTTCCGGTACATCGACATCCACGACTCGGAGGAGGTGATCCGGGCGATCCAGATGACCGACTCCGACGTGCCCATCGATATCGTTCTCCACACCCCGGGCGGGCTGGTGCTGGCCTCGTACCAGATCGCCCGGGCCATCGCCCGCCACCCCGCCAAGACCACGGTGTTCGTTCCCCACTATGCCATGAGCGGCGGAACCCTGATCGCCCTGGCAGCCGACGAGATCGTGATGGGCGAACACGCGGTGCTGGGCCCGGTGGATCCCCAGCTCGGTCAGCAGCCGGCCGCGAGCATCCTGAAGGTGCTGGAGCAGAAGCCCGCGGACAAGGTGGACGACCAGACCCTGATCCTGGCCGACGTGGCCCAGAAGGCGATCCGGCAGGTGCGCGACAGCGTGCGGGGGCTCCTCGAGGGCAAGTACCCCCCGGACAAGGTGGACGAGCTGGCCGAGACCCTGTCCACCGGCACCTGGACCCATGACCACCCCATCACCTGCGACGAGGCCCGGGACCTGGGGCTGAACGTGTCCACCGACATGCCGGGCCCGATCTACGAGCTCATGGGTCTCTTCCCCCAGCCGGTGCGGCGGGTGCCGTCGGTGGAGTACCTGCCGGTGCCCCGGCACCGCGAGGGCCGGAACGGCGGGGACAAGGCCCAGGGCGGGGCCTGAGCCCGTGAGCCGTCAGCCGCGCCGGGCCCGGGGTTTCACGGTGCTCCGGGACGGCATGGCCGTGCACGGGTCCTCGGGCCAGCGGTGCTTGGGGTAGCGGCCCCGCATCTCCTTCCGCACCTCTGGGTACACGTTCTCCCAGAAGCTCGCCAGGTCCCGGGTCACGTGCAGGGGGCGGCCGTGGGGGCCCAGGAGGTGCAGCACCACGGCCACGCGGCCCCCGGCCACCCTCGGCGCCTCGGCCCAGCCGAACACCTCCTGGATCTTCACCGGCAGGAAGGGATCTGCGCCGTCCGGGTACTCGACCCGGATCCGGCTGCCGCTGGGGACCTGGATGCGGTCGGGCGCGTACCGGTCGAGCCGTTGCACGGCCTCCCACCCCAGAAATCCGCGAATGGCCGCGCCCCAGTCCGTGCGCCGGAGGTCCGCGAGCGACAGGGCCCCCCAGCCGGCTTGGCGGAGGAGCCGCTCCCAGTCCCCGGCGGCCCAGGCCGGAAACCCTGCCCCGGGCAGGGCCCGGGCCAGGAACCGGCACCGGGTCACCAGCCGGGAGGCCTCGCCGGACAGGCCCAGGAGCCGCTCCGGGTCCTCCCGCACCACCGGCACCAGGAGCTCCAAGGCCTCCTTCGGGTCCGGGGCCACGGG
>JAADGT010000022.1 GCA_013152215.1 Deltaproteobacteria bacterium | reverse complement strand
CCCGGGCTGCTCGGCCGTCGCGCTTCGTCGGAGCCCCCAGCCCCACCCACACAATCCGCATACGTTTTTGCGAAACGGAACACTAGAAGGCTAGAAGGCCTGAAAACCTCCGTGATCTCCCAACGTTCCAAGTATGACCACGCCTCTTTGGCGTCACCTCACTGTCTCGGGGGGCGTGGGGATCAGGGGTCAGAGGACAGAGGTCAGTGGATGGTCGTGGGCCCACGACGCCGCTTCGGCCACGGGGTCTTTGCCCTTCTCCTGGCTCCTGTCCGCTGAATTCTGGCTCCTGAAGCCCATGCCCCGCCCCCAGCTGTGCCCCCGGATCAGGGAACGTTACCCTTCCCGTTGCCGGGCCCCGCAGGGGCCGAAGGGGGCCTCCCAGCTTCCTAGCTTCCCAGCCTCCTCAGCTTTCCCCTTGACTTACGCAAAACTTACGCATATGCTCTCCGCCATGGCGACCCCGAGACTCACTCCGAAGCAGAAGCAGGTTCTGGACTTCATCCGGCAGTACTGGGACCGACACGGTGTGGCTCCCACGCAGGAGGAGATCGCCCGCCGCTTCGGGTTCCGGTCGTTGGGCACGGTGCAGAACTACCTGAAGCGGCTCGAGGCGGAGGGGGTGCTCGAGCGGCGTTGGAACGGGAAGCGCTCCCTGCGAGTGGTGGAGCCCCGGCCCGCCCGCCCGGCCGCGGAACTCCCGCTGCTGGGGTACGTGGCGGCGGGCCGCCCCCATCGAGGCGGTGGAGGTCCCCGACACGTTCGAGGTACCCGCGCCCATGGCGGCGGGGGGCGACCGGTTCGTGCTCCGGGTACGGGGAGCTTCGATGGTGGAGGACGGTATCCTGGACGGGGACTACCTCGTGGTGGAACGCCGCGCAACGGCCCAGCCGGGGGAGACGGTGGTGGCCCTGGTGGACGGGGAGGCCACGGTCAAGCGGTTTCACCCTGTGCCGGGGGGGGTGGAGCTCCGGCCGGCCAACGCCGCCATGGAGCCGATCCGGGTGGAGCCGGACCAAGAGCTGCGGATCCTGGGTCGGGTGGTGGGGGTGATCCGGTTTTGCCGGTGAGGAGGTGAGCGGTGGAGCGATGGACCCGGACGGCCCAGGGGGTGGCGGCAGGGTTGGGGTTTTTTGCGGGGTTCCTGTGGGCCCTGGAGCAGTGGGCCGCTGGCGTGGCCTCGGTGTTCGCAGCCGGCGTGACGCCGGGGGTGGTGCTGGCGGCGGGGTACGGCGCAGGGGTGGGATGGTTGTGGCGGCCGGCGTGGACCGCAACCAGCGGGGGGTTACGGGTGGTGATCGCCCCCGTGGGGTTCGGGGGGTCGTTCGCCCTCGGCGCGGCGATGACCATGGGTCTCCTGCGCTGGGTGGGTGGGGGGTAGGAGCGGGGAACCTCTCAATCGGATAAGAGTTCCAAGGCCACCGGGTCGAGGGGAGGAGGGAACCAATCCACCTCCGGGGGGGCCTCCGAACCGGGGTGGGCCGGGTCGGCCTCGATCAAGAGGTGCGCCGACCCGGAAAGATCCAGGATCTCGTCCCAGTTGGGGTGCGCGGCCACGATCGCCGCTGGGACGCCTTCTTCCCGGATTCCCTGCCGGACCTCCTCGGGAGCGGCGGCCGTTCTGGGGCGGAAGCCCGCGCGCTCGACGGCCCGGGCCAGGGTCCGGCGGCGGGCCGGGTCCTCTGCCAGCACCCAGACCACCGGCGCCGAAGGGAACAGGGGAAGGCGGATCCGAAACTCGGTCCCGCGGCCGGGCTGGGAGTCCACCTCGATCTCGCCCCCGTGGAGGTGGACGATGCGCTCCACCATGGCCAACCCCAGGCCGGTGCCGATCCCCGGGGGTTTCGTGGTGAAGAACGGCTGGAAGATGCGGGGGAGGACGTCCGAGGGGATGCCGGGCCCGTCGTCCGCCACGGACACCACGGCCCACCGCCGGCCGTGCTCGTCTTCCACCGTGTCGACCCCCAGCCGAATGGTTCCCCGTTGGCCCAGGGCGTCCTTGGCGTTCATGATGAGGTTCAGCAGGGCCTGCTGGAGCTCCCCCGGGGCGGCGTCGACCGTCGGCCGAGCCCGTAGCTCCAGCCGGAGGCGGATCCCGGACCCCAGCGCGGGCCGGGCCAGGGTCGCCGCCTGCTCCAGAACATCGGCCACCGACACGGCGGAACGGGGGATGTCGGTCCGGGCGAGGGCAAGCAGGCTCTGGAGGAGCCGGGAGGCCTGGTCCAGGCCGTCGCGGGCGGCGGGGAGGCACCGTTCCGGCGGGAGGCCCTGCTCCAACAGGTCCAGGTGGCCCCGGACCACGTGAAGAAGGTTGCGAAAGTCGTGGGCCAGCCCGCTGGCCAGTCGGCCCATGCTCTCCATGCGCTGGGCATCGGCCATCTGGCGCTCGAGGGAGCGCCGCTGCTCCGCGGCCCGGCGGGCCTCGGTCACGTCGGCCACCAGCCCGAACACCCGACGGCCCTGGGGCCGGACCCAGTCGCGTACCCACCGGACCTGGCCCGAGGGACCGGTGATCCGGTACTCCCTGGATCCGGGCTCGCCCGCGGTCACCCGTTCGCGGAACCATCGCAGGGCGGCGGACCGGTCCTCCGGCAGGATCCAGTCGCCCCACCGGCCGCCGTCGTTCCCGGGGGAGACCAAGGGGCCTCGCCGGAACAGGAGTCGGCCCTCGGGGGTCGCCAGGTAGGTGGACACGCCAAGGGACTCGAGGATCAGGTCGGTGTGGATCTCCTGGCGGGCCAGGCGCCTCGAGAACCGGCGGTTGCGAACCCACTGGGCCACCAGGACCTGGATGTAGGCCAGGAGTCCGGCGGTTCCCAGACCCACCGCGAAAAGGGCCAGCACGGCTCCCACCAACAGCCGCTGTCTGGGGCGCTGGGGGGAGAGCACCAGGCGCAGGGTCCCGATGGGCCTTCCGCGATGGACGATCGGCCGTTCGAAGGTGATGAATCCCTCCGAGCGGGTGGGGAAGGTCGCGCCGGCCGGCCCCTCCCATCGGGCCGCCACCACGCCCCCCGCGTCCCGCACCTCGACCCCCACCACGTCCGGATCCAGGAGCAAGGCGTCCAGGCCGGCGGCCAAGTCTTCCATCTCCAGGTTCCATAGGGGGCGTTGGAGCAGCCTGGCCGCCACGGCCGCGCCACGGTTGCCCTTCTCCTGAAGCAACCGCTCTTCCCGACGGTGATCGACCCAGAGCACCGCGGCGGCGGCAAGCCCCGCCAGGAGGGCGGCGTAGGGGATCCACAGGCGTCGGATCCAGCGCCCCCGCCGCGCCACGGTTCAGCGCTCCGATTTCTCGGCCGCGGAGTCGGGGAACGACGGCAGCGGTGGGATCCTTCCCCGCGCCCGGAGGGCTTGCAAGGCGGCCTCCACCCGATTCAGATCCTCGCTGGAGCAGGTCTTCCGGGAAAGAGCCAGGCGGGCCCACCCCATGAAGACCGGCTCACCCACCGGGACCACCCGGCCCTGCAGGCCGAGGGCCTCGATCTCCCGGAGGGTGGGGTCCCTCATGTCCACGAAGGCGGCGATCCGGGCCGCCAACAGCTTGTGGACGTTGGTGCGGGTCGAGGCCTCCTCCTCGGCCAACCCCCTTTGGCGTAGACGGTCCCGAACCCCGTCGAGGCGGTCCCCGAAGGTGAACCCCCGTATGAATCCCACCGGCCGTCCGAGGTTCTCGAGGTCCTCGGGACGGTCGAGCCGCAGGTCCGGGGGGCCGAACACCTGGGCCACCTTGGCGTGGATCGGGGAGGTGAACCATAGGATCTCGGCCCTCTGTGGGGTGCGGGCGGGGCCGGTGAGCACGTCGAGCTCGCCGGTGCGGATCTCGTGGAACACCCGGGCCGGGGGGCGGATGCGGAACTCCACCCCGTATCCTGCCTCCTCCAGCACGAGTCGGGCCAGATCCACGTCCAAACCGGACACCTGCTGGCCCTCCACCACCATGTACGGCCGGTGGTCGAACACCCCCACCCGCAGCACCCGTCGGGGCTGAGCCGCTGCGGAAGCGGCGCACAGGCACCCCAGAACCATGAGTAGGATGCGTGTACCCATCTCGTTCTCCTGGGCGAAAAATGTAACAGTGGGCCACAAAAATATACGATTTGTACGCGAAGGGGAAAGGGGGTGACGGGCCTGGGAGGTCGACCCAGGTCGGTTGCCCCGGGCCGGGGCCTCTGCTAGGGTATCGCGCCGCCCGAGGGGCAGCGGGGGGGAAGGAGGCGGAGCATGGCCGGCACCGGCCGCGGAGAGAGACCCGACCTGGCACCCTATGCGGCCCGAAGCGCCCAGAGCCGGGGGCGGGCCCACGAAGAGCCGTTCAAGGACGACCGACCGGCGTTCGAGCGGGACCGGGATCGGATCATCCACTGCGAGGCGTTCCGCAAGCTCGAGTACAAGACCCAGGTGTTCCTGAACCACGAGGGCGACTACTACCGGACCCGCTTGACCCACAGCCTGGAGGTGGCTCAGATCTCCCGGGGGCTGGCGCGGCGCCTGGGCCTGAACGAGGAGCTGGCAGAGGCCCTGGCGTTGGCCCACGACCTGGGCCACACCCCCTTCGGCCATACGGGCGAGGAGGTGCTCCATCGGTTGGCCGCCGACGAAGGGGGGTTCGAGCACAACCTCCAGGGCCTGCGGGTGGTCACCCGCCTCGAGGAGCGCTACCCGGGCTTCCGGGGGTTGAACCTGACCTGGGAGGTGCGCGAGGGAATCGTGAAACACGCCTCGAGCTGGGACCGGCCCCTGACGGAGGGGCTCGAGGAGTATGAGCTCCACCTTCAGCCCACGCTCGAGGCCCAGCTGATCGACCTTGCGGACGAGATCGCCTACAACAATCACGACATCGACGACGGGTTGGAGGCGGGCTACATCACCCTGGACGAGCTGGACGGGGTGGAGGTCTGGCGCGAGACCCGGGAGCGGGTGCGTCGGAAGTTCCCCGGGATCTCCGGCCGGCGGGAGATCTACCAGACCATCAGCCACCTGATCGGCCGCATGATGTCGGACGTGGTGGAGGCCACGACCCGGGCGCTGGCCGAGGCAGGGGTCGAGACCCTCGACGACGTGCGGCGGGCCGGCCGGCGGCTCGTGGTTCGCTCGCCCGAGATGGAGCGTCGGAACCGGGAGCTCAAGGAGTTCCTCTACCAGCGGCTGTACCGTCATCCCAAGGTGGAGGCGATGCGGGTGAAGGCCGAGCGGTTCCTCACGGAGCTGTTCCACGCCTACGTGGACAACCGGGGGCTCCTGTCCCGGGCCGACCAGGAGCGGGCCGAGCGCGAAGGGCTGAAACGGGTGGTGTGCGACCGGATCGCGGGCATGACCGACCGCAGTTGCCTGGAGGAGTACCGCCGCCTGTTCGACCCGTTCCAGAAGGTGTGAGGGTGGGCGTAGCCGAGCCCCTGGAACACGCCTTGGTGCGTCTGGGCGCCGCCCTGGCGGGGCGGGCTGCCTGGGAGACCCGGTTGACGTGGGGGCGCCGGCTGGGACGCCTGTGGTGGGGGGTGGACCCCCGACATCGGCGGATCGCCCAGCAGAACCTGGCACGGGCGTTTCCGGACCGGCCGGAGGAGTGGGTGCGCGGGACCGCCGTGGCGAACTTCGAGCACCTGGGGGCCACGGCTGTGGAGTTCGGCGGGATGTTTGCGGAGACCCCCGACAGCCTCCTGGCACGGTACCGGTTCGAGGGCCGCGAGCGCCTGGACCGCGTTCTGGAGGAGGGGCGGGGGGCGCTGCTGCTCACCGCCCATCTGGGAAACTGGGAGCTGGCGGGGTTGGCCATGGCCGCGTTGGGGTACCCCTTCCACGCGGTGGGGCGTCGGCTCCGGAACCCCCGGATCGACGCGTGGGTCCGCTCGATGCGGGAGCGGTTCGGCGGGCGGGTGATCCCCCATCGCCAGGCGGTGCGGCCGGTGCTGCGGGCGCTGCGCTCGGGCGGCTTGGTGGCGTTTCTGATGGACCAGCGGGCCTTGTCCCGGGAGGGGGTGCCCAGCGTGTTCTTCGGACGCCCGGTCTCCACGAACCGGGGGCTGGCGACCCTGGCCCTGCGCACCGGGGCGCCCGTGCTGCCCGCGTTCGACCGGAGGGAGGGGGCCGGCCACGTGGCGTGGTGCGAGCCTCCGCTGGAGCCTCCGCCGGACGGGCCGCCCGAGCAGCGGATCCGGGAGTTCACCCGGCGGTTCGACCGGGTGATCGAGGAGGCGGTTCGCCGGGTTCCCGAGCAGTGGTTCTGGGTGCATCGAAGGTGGCGGCTGCCGAAGGGAATGACGCCGTGAGGCCGGCCGTGTTCCTGGATCGGGACGGAACCCTGATCCGGGAGACGGACTACCTCTCGGACCTGGTCGACCTGGAGGTGCTGCCCGGCGTGGACCGGGCGCTGGCCCGGCTACGCCGGGCCGGGTTCGCCCTCGTGGGGGTCACGAACCAGTCCGGGGTGGCCCGGGGGTACTTCGATCTGGGGTTCGTGGAGCGCGTCCACCGGGAGATCGACCGCCGGCTCGCGGCCGCCGGAGGCCTGGATGCCTGGTACGTGTGCCCCCACCACCCGGAGTTCACGGGGCCGTGCGGCTGCCGGAAGCCGGCCCCCGGCCTGGTGCTCCGGGCCGTCCGGGATCTGGGGATCGACCTCGCCCGGTCGTGGGTGGTGGGCGACAAGGCCTCGGACGTGGAGCTGGGACGTCGTGCGGGGTGCCGGTCGGCCCTCGTGCGCACGGGGTACGGCCGAGAGACCGAGGCCTCCCTCGTGGGAACGGGGCTGCGGCCCGAGGTGGTCGCGGACGATCTCTCTGCCGCGGTGGAGGAGATCCTGAACCGGACCGAGGATGCGAGATGAGCCGTTCCGAGTGGCCCGTGGTGGAGGGGTTCGGGCCGTACGCCGCGGACTGCCGGTACTTCACCGGGTACAAGCCCTGCCGGTTCCGCCGGCTCTGCGACGGATGCCCGGAGTACCGCCCCCGGGGCACCCGGATCCTGCTGATCAACCTCGACGCCATGGGCGACGTGGTGCGTACCACCGCGCTGCTCCCGGCCCTCAAGCGGGCCTATCCCCAGAGCTTCGTCTCCTGGGTCACCCTGAAGAACGCGGCCCCGATCCTGGAGCACAACCCCTACGTGGACGAGGTGCTCCTCTACGGGCCCGACACGGTCCTGGAGCTGGAGCCGCGGCGGTTCGAGCTGGTGCTCAACGTGGACAAGACCCGCCGCTCCGCTGCCCTGGCCCAGCGGGTGCAAGCGGCCGAGCGGCGGGGGTTCGGGGTGAACGAGCACGGGGCCATCGTGCCCCTGACCCCTGAGGCCGGTTATCAGTACTGGACCGGGCTGGACGACGAACTCAAGTTCCACCGGAACCGGAAGACCGAGCAGCAGATGCTGGCCGAGACCATGGGGCTGGAGTTCCGGCGGGACCCCTACGTGCTCGTGCTGGCCCCGGAGGAGCGCGCGTTCGTGGAGCGGACGCGGCGGGCCTGGGGGCTCGGCGGCGAGGTCGTGGTCGGGCTCAACACGGGCTGCTCCACCCTGTTCCCCTACAAGAAGCTGCCGGTGGAGTACCAGGCCCGGCTGGCCGAGGAGCTCGTCGACCGGTTTCCCGGGATCCGGGTCATCCTGCTGGGGGGGCCTGAGGACGCGGAGCGCAACCGGGAGATCGCCCGCCTGACGCGGGCGCCGGTGCTGGAGACCCCCTGCACCGAGGGGCTCCGGAGGGGCATCCAGTACATGGACCTGGCCGACGTGGTGATCACGGGCGACTCCCTGGGCATGCACCTGGCCATCGGGCTGGGCAAGCGGGTGGTGGCCTGGTTCGGCCTCACCTGCGAGCAGGAGATCGACTTCTTCGGCCGGGGCGAGGCGGTGCTGGCCCGGGTGGACTGCCGGCCGTGCTGGCAACGGGCCTGCGACCGACCGGTCAAGTGCTACGAGCGGGTGGACAGGGAGGAGCTTCTGGAGGCGGCCGGCCGTCAGATCGGGGCGGCGCGCAGGGAGAAGACGGGGTGAGCGAGGACATCGGTCGGGTCGACGAATCGTCGTGGTTCTACCGGACGTTCGTGAAGAAGCGGGTCACCTGGGGGTTCGTGGCCGGCGCGCTGTTCGTGCTGTTCGCCGAGCCCACCCGGCAGAGCGTGTTCTGGGGGTTCTGGATCGCGCTCCTGGGCGAGGCCATCCGGACCTGGGCCTCCGGAACGATCGTCAAGACGAAGCAGCTCACCACCCACGGGCCCTACGGGCTGGTGCGCAACCCCCTCTACTCGGGCAGCTTCCTGATCGGGCTCGGGGTCTCGATCATGGGGGGGCGGTGGTGGTTCGTGCCGCTGTTCCTCGTTGCGTTCATCCCGGTGTACCGGGGCCTCGTGCGCAAGGAGGAGCGGGTGCTGCTGGAGCGTTACGGCGACGCCTTCCGCGAGTACTGCCGACGGGTGCCCCGGTTCGTTCCCCGCCGGCTGCCCGGCCCCGGGGACCGGGCCCCCTACGACGCCCGGCGCATGTGGAGCAAGCACAAGGAGTGGCAGGCCTGGCTGGGCCTGTACGCGGTAACCCTGTACCTGCTGCTTCGGACGTAGAACCGGGGTATAGTATTACTAAGACCTGCAAAGGTATTGCCAGGGTGCGGGGTGGGGGCCTGGTTCCGGCCGGGCGCGAGTGCCGCATCCGATCGCCGCGCCTTCTCATGCCGCCGCTTGCGCGTCGATCCAGGCCACGATAGCGGAACCCTCGGAATCCGGAGGGGATCCGGACGTTCGGGGGGCGCGGCGAGCTAAGGG
>JAADGT010000126.1 GCA_013152215.1 Deltaproteobacteria bacterium | reverse complement strand
GGGAGAGGGCCTACCCGGTCCTGGTGGGGGCGGGCCTGCTGGATCGCCTGGCCGACCTGGAGCCGGCCCGGGGGGCGTTGGGGGGACGACGGATCTTCCTGGTGACCGACCGCGCGGTCGAAGGGCTGTGGGCCGGGGCGGCCGAGCGGGCGCTCGTGGGGGCGGGGGCGACGGGCCTGGGCCGGTTCGCCATGGAGCCGGGAGAGGGGCACAAGAGCTTGGAGACCGTGGCCGCCCTGTGGGACGCCCTTCTGGCCGCGGGGGTCGAGCGGCAGGATCTGATCGTGGCCGTCGGGGGGGGCGTGGTGGGGGACGTGGCCGGGTTCGCGGCCGCCACCGTTCTCCGGGGCGTTGGATTCGTCCAGATCCCCACCACCCTCCTCGCCATGGTGGACTCGAGCGTGGGGGGAAAGACCGGCATCGACCACCCCCGGGGCAAGAACCTGATCGGAGCGTTCCACCAGCCCTGGCTCGTGGTGGCCGACCCGATCCTTTTGTCCACCTTGCCACGCCGGGAGATCCTGTCGGGCTTGGCCGAGGTGGTGAAGGCGGGGCTCATCGGCGACCCGGCGTTGTTCGAGCTCCTTGAGACGGCCGGGCCGGACCTGGTGGAGGACGCCGAGGCCCTGGAGGAGGCGGTGGCCCGGGCCGTGGCCCTTAAGGCCCGGGTGGTCGAGGCGGACGAGCGCGAAGCCGGAGAGCGGGCCGTCCTCAACCTGGGGCACACCTTCGGCCACGCCGTGGAAGCAGCGGCAGGGTATGGGACCTACACCCACGGAGAGGCCGTGGCCATGGGCCTCGGCTTTGCGGCCCGCCTCTCCGAGCGGCTTGGGCTGCTGGCGGGCCCCGAAGCGGAGCGGATCCGGGCGCTCCTGCGGGCGTGGGGATACCGGTTAAGGCCCGAAGGGATTTCGGTCGAAACGATCCGTACTGCCCTTCGCCACGACAAGAAGAGCCGGGGCGGCGAGCCCCGGTGGGTCC
The DNA here is from genome assembly GCA_013152215.1 of Deltaproteobacteria bacterium. Classification (GTDB taxonomy): domain Bacteria; phylum Desulfobacterota; class Deferrisomatia; order Deferrisomatales; family Deferrisomataceae; genus Deferrisoma. Next base: position 10,573 of record JAADGT010000126.1, on the reverse strand, counting down.
TCCTCCGGGCCGTCGGCCGGGCCGAGTGGGGGCGCCGGGTACCTGCCGACCTGCTCGCCGACCTGCTCGCGGAGACGGTACACGAGCCATGACCATCCCAAGGCATCTCCTCCGACCGCTCCTCCCCCTGCTGCTCGCCGCGGTCGCGGCCTGCGGGGTCGAGGAGTACAACCCCGGCCCGGCCCAGCCCGGCCCAGCCGCCCCGCAGGTGTCGGTCCCGGTGGTGGACGAGTCGAGTGTCACCGGCGTGGACCTGGCGACCAGCGTGGAGTACGACGCCGGCACGGGCGAGGTCCGGGTGTTCGCCCGCGTCGAGGATCAGAACGGGGACCCGCTGTTCGACCTCGGATCCGAAAACTTCGCGATCATCCTGAACCCCGGCACGGCTCCCCGCCCGATCGACCAGGACGACGTGACGGTCTCCCTGGCCTCGTCGGACGCGAGCGTCGTGGCCCTGGTGATCGACTCCAGCGGATCCATGGGGGCCGGCACCGAGACCGGCCAGACCCGAATGCAGGTGGCCAAAGAGGCAGCCAAGCTGTTCGTGGGGCTGATGGCGGCCGACGACCTGGTGGCGATCGTGGACTTTGACGACGAGGCCCGAATCCTCCAGCAACTGACCAGCGACCAGACCGCCCTTGAGGAGACCATCGACGGGTTCACGGCCAGCGGTGCGACGAATCTGGGGGGGGCCCTCATCGAGGCGGTGCGAGCGGTGGGGACGCGGCCGGGCCGACGGGCCGTGGTGCTGCTGACCGACGGCGACGATACCGTGGACTCCGTGTCGGGGGGGCCCGATGTCTGGATGCAGGATCCCTCCAGCACCCGCTATCAGGGCCTCCAGTTGGCTAAGGAGAGGGACCTGGTGGTGTTTACGGTGGGACTGGGGGGGGACCTCAGCGACACCGGCAAGGCCGATCTGCAGACCTTTGCCGATGAGACCGGGGGAGTTCTTCGAGGCGGTGACCGCCTCGAGCCTGCTGACCGCGTTCGGTGTGACGATCCCCCAGCGCATCGAGGCCCTGACCCCCATCGACACGTTGGAGCTGGCGTTTCCCAACCCGTTCACTTTGTCCGGAACGCTCACGTCGCTGGACGTCCCGTTCGTGACCAATGTGACCTACGCCAACCAGAACGGCACGCTCCGGGCGGTGTTCTCCGGCACGTACACGGTGACCCGCCCGTGACCGGAACTCGGGAGAAATCCACGATGCGAACCCTACACACAGCCCTGGTCGTGTTGGCCGTGGTCGCCCTCGGCCTCGGAGGGTGCGGAAGCGCCGACGACTTCCAGGCCGCAAACCTGTTGACCGTGGAGAAGGTGGCGGACTCCTCCGGGAGCACCGCGCCGGTGTTCGCGGCCGTGGAAAAGACCGACGACTCCGGTAAGGACGGGGAGCTGGGAACGGACGACGAAGGGGAAGGGGACGGGATCCCCAACGAGCCCATCGCCAACGTGGAGGCACGGCTCTCCAACGACATGGGCACGATCACGCTCCGCAACGAGACCCGCCCCGGGGTGGAGGAGGGCCGACCTCTGCTCGTCTACCGGGTGGACCTGACCTACGTGGACAAGTACGGCCGCTCCCACGACTACGCGCCCACGCGGTCCGAGTTCCCCAGCGTGGAGGTGCCCGCCGACTCCACGGCGGACGTGGACGTGACCCTGGTGCCGGTGGAGATGAAGCTGAACGGCCTCCGGGATGCGATCCTGTTCGAGACGGACCCCACCGAGCGGGAGGCGGTCCGGCAGTGGACGGTGTACGTGGACGTGTACGCCAAGGACGTGCTGAACGACGATGACGTGCACGCACGTGGATCGATCACCGTGCGGTTCATCAACCCCATCGTGGAAGAACTCACCACCCAGTAGGTACCAGGGAGACCCGGGATCTCCGCGGAGGAAACTTCCATGCGCGTGCAGCGCTCTTTCGGTCCAGCCTTCTTCTTCGCCCTCTTGGCCTCCCTCCTGCTGCTGGCTGGATGCGGCTCCCAGGACAGCGGCGGGCCGCCGCCGGCTCCTTCCGCGCCGTCCGCGACGGGAGGAGACACGGGCGACACCGGGGACTCCACCTCGGGCCGCGCCAGCGTGGCCGCGTCGGCGTCCGTGGATCGATTCACCGCAGGGGACGCGACCGGTGCCACGATCACGGCCACGGTGAAGGACGCGGCCGGCGACCCCCTCGAGGGCGTGGAGGTATCCTTCTCCACGGACCTGGGGGTGCTGGACGGGGGGACCACCTCGGCCACGAAGACGACCGGCTCGGACGGCACGGCGTCGGTGGTTCTCACGGCGACCGAAGCGGGGTCGGCCCGGGTTCGGGCGACGGCCGAGGGGCTCACCCGGAGCGTGACCGTGACCGTGGAGCCGGGACCGGTGGCCTCCCTGACGTTGTCGGCCGACGCCTCCACGGCCACGGCGGACGGCGCGAGCACGGTGCAGCTCACCGCCACCGCGAAGGACTCCTACGGGAACCCGAGCGCCACAGGGTCTGTCGCCTTCTCCGTGGACCTCGGCACGTTCGAGGGCACCAACGGGGCCCAGACGACCACGGCGCCGTTGGTCAACGGGGTGGCCGTGGTGACCCTGGTGGCCCCGACCTCGGCGGGCACCGCCACCGTGAGCGCGAAGGCCGACAACGACACCGCGGATGCTGCGGACGACGTGGCGGCGGCGGACCTGCAAATTGAGTTCACCACGGCACCCCCAGCGGAGTTGGGTTCGTATGTGTTGACGGCCTCGGGCACCGAGTTCGGCGCCGGCGAGTGCGCCCTGTTCACGTTGGCGGCGAGCGACGTGAACGGTTCGGCGATTCGGGGCGAGGCGGTCACCTTTACTACGGACGGGGGGGGCCTGTTCCTGGACGGGTGTGAGAGCACAGGGGGGAGCACCTCGCTCACCACCGCCACGGACCTGTCGGGCAAGGCGAGGGCGTACCTCCGGGTGCCGACCGTGGCAGGGACGGTCTGGGTCTCGGCCGCGAGCGCGGAGATCGGCGGGTTCGACCGGACGTCCGTGACGGTGGTGGCGGTGGCACCGGATGCGAGCGGGATCTCGGTTCGGGTGCTCCCGGCGAACCTGACGGCGGACGGCACGAGCCAGGCCCAGGGAACCGTGGAGGTTCGAGATGCCTATGGGAACCCGGTGGACACCACGGTGAATCTCACCGTCACGGACACGTCCGGGAACGCGGATCCGGACCTGGGCCTGGTGTCCCCGGCCCAGGTCACGGTGGCCAACGGAGTGGGGACCTTCACTTACACGGCGGGGGCCACAGCGGGGACGGCGCGCATCACGGCCAAGACCCCCAACGAGGTGACCGCTTCGGCAGACGTCACCCTCATCGACGTGCCGGTGGGAGCCGTGGCTTTGACCGCCTCTTCTTCTTCCCTGGTGGCTGACGGCTCTTCCTTGGTGACGCTGACGGCCCAGGTGACGGACGATCAGGGCAACCCGGTGGCCGCGGGCACGACGGTCTCGTTTTCCACCGACCTGGGCACGTTGGTCGATGCCGACGGCGCGGGGGTCTCGAGCGCGGAAACCGACGGCCTCGGGCGGGCGGTGGTGTACCTGAAGGCGGGGACCTTGTTGGGGACCGCCACCGTCCGGGCCACCGCAGGGGGGGCGACCGACACGACGACCGTGGCGCTCGTGCCGGGGCCGGCGGACGAGATCCTGATCCTGGCGAGCCCCACGAGCTTGGTGGCTGACGGAACCCAGACGAGCACCTTGCGGGTCGTGGTGCTGGATGCCGACAACCATCGCGTGGCCGATGGGACCCCCGCCGTGTTGGACGTTTCGGTGGACGCGTCGGGCGACCCAGAGGGCGCGCTGTCGTCCTACTCCGCAGAGACCAGCGACGGTGAGTTCTCGGTGACGTACACGGCCCCCGTGGGGGCGGGGGATGGCACGGCCCGGGTCTCGGTGCAGGTGGGCACGGCAACCGCCGGGGTGGACCTGACCTTGTCGGGCGAGGTCGTGAAGTCCGTGTCCCTGGAGGTGGGAAGCGGCTCTCTTACGGCCGACGGAGCCTCCTCGACCACGGTGGACGTCCAGGTGCGGAACACCCTGGGGCAGCCGGTGGCCGACGGGACGACCGTGACGCTGACCGCCACCTCGGGTTCGTTCGTGCCCACGGGACCGTACACCACGGTGAACGGCGGGGTGGCGGTGTCGTATGTGGCGGGGACGTCGGCAGGCCCCGTGGTGATCACGGCGGGCGCGGGGGGTGTGTCCCAGAGCGCGTCGCTCACGCTCGAACCGGGACCGGTGGCCTCGCTCGGCATCTCCCCGAGTCTGAGTCGGATCCCCCCCGACGGCGCGACGCCGTCCGTGTTGACGATCACCGCGAAGGACGCCCAGGGGAACCCGGTGGACCTGACGGTGAACGTGAACACGACACTGGGCGTGTTGTGGACCGACGACCCCACGTCGCCGGTGTCGTCGGTGGCGTTGGTGAACGGGGAGGGGACGGTGAACCTGACCGCCGACGGAAACGGCACCGCGACCGTGTCGGCCTCGGCGGACGGGCTGCTGGCGACCGAAGACGTGGAGGTGGGATTCACCTCCAGCGGGGATCCAGCCAACATCCTGCTCAGCCTCAGCCAGGAAACGGTGAGTGTGGCCGGGGTGGGCGAGGACGAGGTGGCCACGCTCAACATCACCGTGGTGGACGAGGGGGGGAACCCGATCACCGATACGCCGAACAACGTGACGGTCGAGATCGTGGAGGGGCCCAACGGCGGCGAGGAGATCGCGGGAGCCGCCCTGGGAAGCTCGGCGACCCTGAGCACCACGAACGGGCGGGTCTCGGCCGACTTCCGAAGCGGCACGGTTCCGGGCACGGTGCGCATCAAGGTCACGGTGGGAACGCTCACCGCGACCTCTCCGAGAATCACGGTGTTGGCCGGCCCCCCGTTCAGCGTCACCCTGGGCCGCTCCAACAACATTCAGGACAACGGGGACGGGACGCTGTCCCACTCGTACTTCGCCCTTGTCTCCGACCAGTACGGCAATGCCGTGGCCGACGGCACGGCCGTGTACTTCGGGCAGGTCTACAACGACAAGGCCAGCGGGAGCACCGGCAAGACCCAGGCGGGGACGGACGGCTTTGAAGACTCCTCGGCCGACTTCTCGGCCGCGGGTGTGGACGCGGGGGACACCCTGATCCTGCTCTCCGGCGCGGCCAAGGGAGGCTACGTGGTCGAGAGCGTCGCTTCCTCCACGGTGCTGGACCTGTTTTCGACGCTGGCGGTGACCGAAACGGGGATCTCCTACGTGGTGGGCAACCAGGCCGGGGGTGGGACGCTCGCTTCGCTCACCTCGACCACCGATGGGAAAGCCACGGCGACCATGACCTACCCGGGGAGCCTCGTGAACGATCCGGTGTGGGTCTACGCCGAGACGGCCGGCCGGACGGTGGGGGATGCGGCAGGGTACTTCTTGGCTTGGGTGGCCCCCACGCTGGTCAACGTCATCGGCCCGGACGAAGGCAACGCCGGGGACACGTTGAGTTTCACGGTCCAGGTGACGGACAGCGCCTCGCCAGCCCATTACCCGATCGAAGCTCTGGATCTCACGGTTTCGGCGACCGACGGCACGGTGAATCCGTCGTCGCTGACCACCTCGGGAGACGGGACCGCCTCGTTCACTTGGACGGTGCCGGCTGGGGCCGCTTCGGGGGACTCGTTCACGATCACGGTCATTGCCTCGGACGGGACCCAGACCACCCACGACGTAACGGTTCCGTAGCCGCGATGGGTCTTCCCGAGCGCCTGAGCCGGTTCCGTGAGGAGGGCTGCGAAGCCCTGGCTCCCTTGTGGATCGAGCCCCTTCCCCCCGAGGAGGCGCTGGAGGCGCTCCGGGGGCGGGAGGGGGCGGTGTTCCGGATCCAGGAGGCCCGGTTCCTGGGGGTGCTGGGCCGGGTCGACGAGGCGCAGGCCGTGCTGGGGGCGCTCGGGGAGCTCCCCGCGGGGCTGGGACGCCTGCGGGAGGCGGTGGCCCGGGAGTTGGGAGCCCAAGCGAGCGCGGCCCAGGCAGGCCCTGAAGACGAGAAGCCCCCGATGGCCTCGAAGACCTTGGCCGAGATCCACGCGCGCCAGGGGGACGTGGAGGGGGCGGTGGCGATCTACCGGGAGGTGTTGGCCCGGGATCCGGACGACGTGGAGGCCCGGGAACGCCTCCGGCAGTTGCTGGGCACGACGGAGGAGCCCCGGCCGACCGGCGCGGTGGGTCGGTTGGCCGAATGGCTGGAACGCGTGCGAGCCTGGCGGAGGGTGTTGGGTGTCTGATCTGGACAGGGCCTTGCAGGACCTGTGCGGGCGACTCGGGGGGGTTCGGGCCGCCGTGGTGATGGAGAGCTCCGGAATCGAGGTGGCCGCGTGGGGAGAGGCCGACTTCGAGACCGTTGCGGCGGAGCTGGCCGAGCTGTGGTCCGCGGCGACCCGGGCCGAGAGCGTGGGGCAGGGGCTGAGGAGCATGGTGCTCGAAGCCGACGGCGAGGTGTGGACCCTCACGGCCCTGGGGGAGGGGTATGTGGTTGCCCTCCTCACGGCCCAGGGCGTGCCCCCGGGCAAGGTCCGGTTCCACGCGGGGGAGTGGGCCCGGGCCCTGCGGGAGGAGTTCGCGTGAACGTCCTCGTGATCCATGGGCCCAACCTGAACCTGCTGGGGACCCGGGAGCCCGGCACCTATGGCGCCGACTCCCTCGACGCGATCGAGGCCCGGCTCCGGAGCTTGGCCGATGAGCTGGGGGTGGCGTTGGAGTTCTTCCAGTCGAACCACGAGGGCGCCCTCGTGGATCGGATCCAACAGGTCCGGGGCTGGGCGGATGGGATCCTGATCAATCCGGCCGCCTACACCCACACCAGCGTGGCGCTGCGCGACGCTCTGCTGGCCGTGGCCGTCCCCTTCGTCGAGGTGCACCTCTCCAACGTGTACGCGCGCGAGCCCTTCCGGCACCGATCCCTCCTGGCCGATCGGGCCGCCGGGGTCGTCATGGGGTTCGGCGCCGAGAGCTATCTGTTGGGGCTTCGGGGACTCGTGGCCCACCTCCGGACCGGTTGATCTTGCCCCCATCCGGCCCACCGCGTACATTCGCTCACGGTCTCCCCGCAAGGTCATCGCCCCCGGTACCCTCGAAGCCCGTTGGGGCCCTGCGCGGAGCCGGGGGCAGAAACTGGAAACGAGAGACTGGAAACTAGAGAAATCTTAGGGGGCTCGGCCCGTGAGGCAGGAGGCCGCTCCACCAGGCCCCCTGCGGGGCGGGACAACGGGGAGGGTAACTTGCGTTGGTCGAGGCCGTCGGCGGCGGGCACGGGGCCTGCATTTCAGGAATCAGGAGTCGGGGGACAGAAGACAGGGGAAAAACCGCTCCGGCAGTTCTCCTGTCTACTGTCCTCTGAATTCTGGCCCCTGATACGCCGCACGCGCCTCTCCAGCAGACCCCATGCCCCCCGGCTTGGGCGGTGGCTCCGGAGCCGCCCAGCTGCCTAGCTGCCCAGCGGGCCGAAGGCCCCAGACCGACGACCAACGACTGACGACCAACGACCGAAGTTACCGGAAAGGAGCGACCATGCACTTGCCGGCCGAACTGTTGTATCACCCGGAGCACACCTGGGCCCGCATCGACGGCGATGTGGCCACGGTGGGCATCACCGACTTCGCCCAGAAGGAGTTGGGCGACGTGGTCTACGTGGAGCTGCCGGAGATCGGCCGTGCCCTGTCGGTGGGTGAGGTGTTCGGGACCGTGGAGTCCACCAAGTCCGTTTCCGAGCTCTACAGCCCCGTGGCGGGCGAGGTGGTGGAGGTCAACGCCGAGCTGGAGGACGCACCCGAGCGAATCAACGAGGACCCCTACGGGGTGGGTTGGATGATCCGGGTGAGGCTGTCGCCGGACTTCGACCGGTCGGTGCTGCTCGGGGCCGACGCCTACCGGGCCCGGGTGGAGGAATAGCCGCTTCCATGGCCATCGACCGCGACAAGGTCGCCCGAAACGCCCTCCGGTACATCCAGAGGGGGCAGTATGAGAAGGCGGCGGAAGAGTATCGCAAGCTGCTCGCCCTCGATCCCCGGGACATGCGGGCCCGTCTCCGGCTCGTGGAGCTGTACGGCCGGATGGGCAAGCGCAGGGAGGTGGTGGAGGAGAGCGAGCGGGTGGCCGAGGCGTACGCCGACCAGGGGTTCTACCTGAAGGCGATCGCGGTCTACAAGCAGGCGGTGCGTCACGATCCCCAGAACCCGGCCCTGTGGCGGGCCATGGGGGAGCTCTACACCAAACAGGGCCTGGTGGGGGACGCGCTGGCCTCGTTCAAGAAGGCGGTGGAGATCCTGCGGGCCCAGAACCTCGGCGCCGAGGCCCCCAGGAACTGCTGTCGCGCATGGAGCAGATGGCCCCGGACAACACGGCCATCAAGGTGCACCTGGCGGAGATGTACCTGGACGAGGGCCGGACCGATGCCTTCGAGGAGGAGGTGGGGAAGCTGGCGCTCCAGCTCCGGGGCGAGGGCCGAAACCGCAAGCTCCTCCAGATCCTGGAGGGGTTCTACGAGCGTTCGGGAAAGTCTCCGGTGGTGGCCCGGAGGCTCGCCGAGCTGCTGGTGGATCTGGGGGAGGAGGAACGGGCCCTGGAGGTGATCCGGGAGGGCTTGAGGGCCGAGCCGGCCGACCGGGACCTGCGGCTCCTGGCGCTTCGGGCCTACCTGGTGCTCGGTCAGCTGGTGGAGGCCCGGAAGGTGGCCCTGGGGCTGTACGAGGAGGACCCAGAGGACCTGTTCCTCCTGGAACAGCTGGCGGCCATCGCCCGGGCGAGGGGGGACCGGGCGGAGCTGGCCCAGGCGTACCGGACCATGGCCAAGGTGTACGGCCGGCGGGGCCTCGAGGACAAGGAAGCGTTCTGCTACCGGAAGGTCCTGGAGATCGACCCCGAGGACGCCGAGGCCCGATTGGCCCTGGGCGAGGTCCTCGAGGCGGCGCCGGCCGAGGCCCCGGAGCCGGCGTGGGAAGGGGCGCCGGAGCCGGTGGAGGGGCTGGTCGGGGCCGAGGGCCCGGATCCCCTCGAGGACGAGGTGCTGGAGGCGGAGCTTTATCTCAAGTATGGCATGGACGAGCAGGCCGAGGCCAAGCTCCGGTCCCTGGTGGAGCGGGCTCCCGGCCGGATCGACCTGCGGCAGAAGCTTCGGGACGTGTGCGAGAGAAGGGGGGACCGGGAGGGATGGGTGCGCGAGCAGCTCCACATTGCGGAGCTGCTGCTCCAGGAACGCCGTCAGAACGAGGCTCTGCGGGCCTACCAAGCCGTGCTTGAGGTGGACCCGGCGAACGCCGAGGCCCGAGACGCCGTCCAGTACCTGAAGCCCGGCGCCCTGCCCTCTGGGCCCCAGGACGTGGAGATCGAGATCGACGCCTCTGCCATCGAGTTCGTCGAGGGGGAGGAGGGCGAGCGGGTGGTGCGCCGGGGCGCCCGGGAGGCCACGGAGGCCGCTTCGGACGATCTGCGCGAGGGGCTGGCCGAGGCGGAGTTCCTGGAGGCCCAGGGACGTCGGGACGAGGCGGTGGAGGTGCTGCTCCGGCTCCGGGAGCGGTACCCCGAATCACCCCACGTGCTGGCCCGGCTGGACTCCCTGGGCTGGACCCCGCCGGCCGAGGGCGAGTTCGTGGACCTGCAGGCCGAGGTGCTGGGGGACGGGGGGCTGCGGTTCGAGGGGTTCGAGGACTTCGAGGTCTCGGAGCTCGACGACATCGTGAGCGAGTTCAAAGCGGGCATCGCTGAAAAGCTCGAGGAAGGGGACTACGAGACCCACTATGACCTGGGCACGGCGTACCGGGAGATGGGGCTGGTGAACGAGGCCCTGGAGGAGTTCCGTATCGCTGCCCGCTCCCCGGAGAAGGCCCGGGAGGCCTACGCCGCCATGGCGGCCCTTTACCGGGAGCAGGGCAATCGGGCGGACGCCCGGTCGGCGTTGAAAATGGCCCTGGCCGTGCCGTCGAACGCGCCCGAGGACCGGGCGGCCATCCTCTACGAGCTCGCCGACCTCTCCGAGGAGGAGGGCGACCTGGAAGGGGCCCTGCGCCACTTCGAGAAGGCCGAAGCCGAAGCGCCCGGGTTCCGGGACGTGACGAGCCGTCTTCGCAGGCTCCGGAGCCTCCGGGGCCGGGAGGGAGGGTAGGCCGTGTGGCAAGGGCTCGGGCTCCAGCGCGATCCGTTCGGTCCGGTTGCGGACGGAGGTCTGTTCTGGGAGGCCCCGGAGCGGGAGGCCGTGCGGTCGCGGGCGGCCGAGGCCTTGGAGAGCGGTCGCGGGGTGGGGCTCGTGGGCCCCGAGGGTTCGGGGCGGGACACCCTGATCGCCCGGATCGCGGACGAGGCCCTGGGGCGGGGGACCCCCGTGCTGTGGGTGGAGCCGAGCCCGGACTTCCTGGCCTCGGCCGTGGAGGCGGTGGGCGCGGAGCCACCTTCCACCGCGGACGAGGCGGCTCGGGTCGTGTACGAGGCCGTGCTGGAACGGTTCGTCGAACGGGGCCCGGTGCTGGTGGCCGTGGAGGGCCGGCCCGGGCCGGAGGCCCTGGCCGAGCTGGAGGC
>JAADGT010000232.1 GCA_013152215.1 Deltaproteobacteria bacterium | reverse complement strand
CGGCCGCGTTGGTGATCGTTCCTCTGTGGAGGCCCGTGGCCCCGCCGCCGGCCCCTTCCTCGGCGCGGCTCGTTCACGGGGCGCACCTGGGGTTCCTGCTGGCCATCTACGCCTTGAACGGGGTGTTCTACGAGAAGCTGTTTCCCGCCTACGGCCGGGTGGCCTGGCTGCCGGGCGCGGAGCTCGCGGCCTACGTGGGGGCGGTGCTGGCCGCCGTGTACCTGGGCCGGGGCCGGACCAAGCCCTCGCTGGTTCTGGGGGTGGCGCTCGGGTTCGCTGCCCTCGCGGCGTTTCGAGCGGGTGGCGCCGCCGGGGTGAACGCCGGCATGGGCCTCATGCAGGGGGGGTCGGGATTCCTGGACGCCTTCGTGCTCGCCTACTGCCTGGGGCAGCCCGATCCCGTGCGGGGCTTCGCCCTGGGGCTGGCGAGTGTGTGCGGGGGGCTGGGGCTGGGATGCGTGGCCGCCCACGGTCCGTGGGCGGGTTGCCGCTTCTGGGGGCGTTTTTCGTGAACGGCGCGCTGCTCGTGCTCTACGCCGTGTCGGTGCGGGACGTGCCTGGCGCGGGGCCGGTCCGGGCCCCGGTCGGGGCGCCCGGGGTGGAGGAGGGTGTGGCAGGGGACGACCCCTTGCCCCGGCTCGGTTCGGTGCCCCTCTCCTCCCGCGAGCGGGAGGTCGCGACCTGTATGCTCCAGGGGCTGAGCAACCGCGCCATCGCCGAGCGCCTGGGCATCTCGCCCTCCTCGGTCCAGACCTATGCCCGCCGCATCTACGCCAAGGCCGAGGTCTCGGGCCGCGACGAGCTGCTCGAGCGCCTGCGGCCCCCGGCTGGGCAGCGGGACCGGCCCGAGCGTGTCGCGTCGGGGTAGCCGCCGAACCCACGGATCCGGTGGGAGGGGGGCTACGGTTCGTTCCGCCCCCCTTTCCCTGCGGAGTAGATGCCCAGGGTGTACCGGTGGGGGCCGGGCGTGCCCTGGGGCACGAACGCGGCGCGGTCGCCCGGCCGGATGGGGTGGGAGAGGTCGTGGGTGCGGTGGTTCACGATCACGGCCTCGATGCGGTCCACCGGCAGCTCGAGCCGCCGGGCCACCTCGGCGGCGGGCGTGCCGTGGGGGGGCACCTCCAGCTCCACCTCGGCTGGCAGGCCCCGCCGTCGGCGCAGGGTGTGCAGGAGCCCGAGCATGAGGATCCGGGCGGTGCGGGGGGAGTTCGGGGCCATGGCCGGACCTCCGTTCAGATTCCGCGGGCCAACTGCCGCAGGGCTTGCCGGCCCTCCCGCACGGGCCCTCGGTAGGCGGGGGGCAGGAGGTCCAGGGCGGTCTCGGCGGCCCGGAGGGCATAGGGCAGGGTCACGGAGTCGCGGACAAGGGGTGAACGGGCCGGCAGGAGCGCGGCCAGGAAGTATCCCACGGTCGCGGCCACCACGACCGCCTTCACGAGCCCCAGGGCAGCGCCCAGGGTCCGGTCCAGCCACCCCAGGCAGGCCGCCCCCAGGAGCCTCGAGATCGCCCACCCCACTAGGAACGCCGCCGCGATGGTCCCCACCAGTAGGGCCGAGAACGCGATCAGCTCCCGTGTGGCCGGCGCGCCCCAGGGGATCAGGCGGGCCAGCTCGCCGTGGTACCGAAGCGCCGCGCCGGCGCCCAGGATCACCCCGGCGAACCCCGCGATCTGGCGCACCGCGCCCTTCCAGATCCCGGCCAGCAGGAGCAGGCCGGCCAACACGAGCACGAACAGGTCGAAGGGGTTCATTCGGTGCCTCCGGGAGGCTCGGGGGGCCGGGAAGGTGTGGGCACGACTACCTTCTCCAGGCCCCGGGGAAGAACAGCACGAACACCGTAAACAGCTCCAGCCGGCCGGCCAGCATGCAGAAGGTGAGCACGGCCTTGCCGGCCTGGGGCAGGTGGGCGTAGTTGTCGGTCGGGCCCACCCCCCCGAGGCCGGGCCCGATGTTGCCCACGCAGGCGATCACGGAGGCCACGGCCGTGATCGGGTCCACGCCGAGGGCGGCCATGGCCAGCGCCCCCCCGCCGGTGGTCAGAAGGTAGAGGGCGAAGAACCCCAGCACCCCTTGAAGCACCTCCGGGGGAACGGGCCGGCCGTCCATCTTCACCAGGCGCACCCCCCGAGGATGGATGAGCGACCAGAGTTGGGCCCAGGCGTGCTTGACGATCAGCACCACCCGGCTCACCTTCATGCCCCCCCCGGTGCTGCCGGCGCAGCCCCCGACGAACATGAGCAGCACCAGGAGCACCTGCCCCACCACGGGCCACGCCTCGTAGTCGGCCGTGCCGAACCCGGTGGTGGTCAGGATCGACACGGCCTGGAACGCGCTGTAGCGCAGGTTCTCCCAGAGGTTCGGGTAGGTGCGGGCCGCGTTGGAGACCATCAGAACGGCCACCGCCGCCAGGGTCAGCAGCCCGTAGGCCCGCAGCTCCTCGTTCTGCCGGATGCGGCGCCACCCGCCGGTCAAGGCCGCGTGGTGCAGGGCGAAGTTCACGCCGGCCAGGAACATGAACACCGTGATCACCGCGTCCACGTAGGCGCTGCCGAACCCCGCCACGCTGGCGTTGCGGGTGCCCCGCCGGTGGCCATGGTGGCGAAGGCATGGCACACCGCCTCGAACCAGCCGAGCCCCCCCAGCATCAGGAGCAGGGTCTCCGCGGCGGTCAGGGCCACGTACACGCCCCACAGGAGCTTGGCGGTGTCTTGGATGCGCGGCCGAAGCCGGTCCGCGGTCGGACCCGGCACCTCGGCCCGGAACATCTGCATGCCCCCGACCCCGAGCATGGGCAGGATGGCGAGCCCCAGCACGATGATCCCCATGCCGCCGAGCCAGTGGGTGGTGGCCCGCCACAGCAGCAGGCTCCGGGGGAGGGCCTCGATGTCGGTGAGCACGGTGGCCCCGGTGGTGGTGAACCCGGAGAGGGACTCGAACACCGCGTCCACCATGGTGGGCAGGGCGCCGTGGAGCCGGTAGGGCAGGGCGCCCACCAGCCCGAACAGGACCCAGCCCAGGGTCACGACGGCGAACCCTTCCCGGTGGGTGAGCTCGGCCGGCCCCCGTCGGCCCAGGGCCAGGAGGCCCCCTCCCAGGCCTGCCGAAGCGGCCAGGGCGGCGAGAAAGCTCGGGTGGGCTCCGTCGCCGTCGGCCAGGGAGAGGGCCAGCGGCACCAGGAGCACGGCGGTCAGGGCCAGGCCCAGGCCGCCCAGGACTCGGGCGAGGGCGAAGAGGTTCATGACGTGCCGAAGAAGTCTTCCACCGCCACCACCGCCTCGGGCAGGGCGAACACCACGATGCGGTCCCCGGGATCCAGGGTGGTGTCGCCGGTGGGGATGAACGCCCGGTCGCCTCGTAGGGCGGCGCCCACGATGGCACCGTCGGGGAACGGGATCTCCCGCAGGGGCCGACGGGCCCAGGCGAACGCCTCGGGGATCCGCAGCTCGAGCACCTCGGCCTGGTTCTCCTCCACCGTGGCCACGTTGAGCACCCCGCCCCGGCGCACGTACTTGAGGATGGCGCTGGCCGTAGAGAGCCGGGGGCTGATGCAGGCGTCGATGCCCAGGCTCGGGACCAGGCCCACATAGGCCGGCCGGTCCACCACGCACAGGGCCCGCCGTGCGCCGTGGCGCTTTGCCAACAGGGAGGCCAGGATGTTCTTCTCCTCGTTGGGGGTGGTGGCCACCACCACGTCGGCCTTGCCGATGCCCTCCGAGAGGAGCACGTCCACCTCGGTGATGTCCGCGTTGATCACCGTGGCCCGGTTGGCCCGGCGGGCGAGCTCTTCACACCGGTCCCGGTCGGGCTCCACCAGCGTCACCTCGGCCCGTTTGTGCTCGAAGTGCTCGGCCACCCGCTGGCCCACCGACCCGCCGCCGAACACGAAGATCCGCCGGGTCTGCCGCTTCTCCAGCCCGAACATGTATCGCACCGCGGCCAGGTCCTTCTGGCGCATCACCAGGAACACGTGGTCGTCGGGTTCCACCCGGTCGTCGCCTCGGGGGATCAGGGTGCGGCCATGCCGGGTGATGGCGGCCACCACGAACGGGTACATGGTGCGCAACTCCCCGATCTCGGCCAGGGTGAGGCCGGCCACCGGGCTGTCGGGGGTGATGGGGTACCCCACGAACAGGATCCGGCCCCCCGCAAACTCGGCCACCTCCACGGCGGCGGCGTGGCTGGCGATGTTGATCAGGTCCTGGGCCACGGCCTCCAGCGGGTTGATCAGGAGCTCGATCCCGAGCTTCTCGGCGTTGAGCACCGCGCCCCGGCCGGTGTACGCCACCGAGCGCACCCGCGCGATCTTGACCGGCACCCCGTACTCCTTGGCCAGGAGGCAGGCCACCAGGTTCACCTCGTCCACGTCGGTGACCGCGATGAACAGGCCGCACTCCCCGATGCCCGCCTCCTCCAGCACCCGGGCCTCGGCGCCGTTGCCCTCGAGGGCCATGACGTTCAGCCGCTCCTCCACGGAGCGCAGCGCCTGACGGCTGTGCTCCACCACCACCACGTCGTGGCCCTCCAAAGCCAGGCGCTCGGCGGTGTGAAACCCCACCTCGCCCGCTCCCACCACGATGACGCGCACCCGCACCTCCTTGCGGTTGGGGCCTTGCGGCCCGCTGGGAGGCTCGAAGGCTGGAAAGCTAGGAAGCTCTTTTGTGGGCCTCCGGCCCAATCGCGAGCTGGAGTTCGCTCCTACATCAGGGGTCAGAATTCAGAGGACAGTGGACTGGGAATGGATTCTGTCCTCTCCCCAGTAAGTTCGGTCGTTGGTCGTCGGTCGAAAGCTCGTCTCGACACGCACACAAAGTCTCTACCTCGCACAGGCCGCCTCACGGCCTACGGAGCTGTCATCTGAACTCCGACCCGGAGCCCCCAGGATGCCCCAGGGCTCCGGGTCGTCGCAACCCGCGGGTCAAGCCGGGGGACGACGGGGCCGATGGAAGAGGGGAGCCGTCGCGGCCGCGGCGGCCGTCGGCCTGGATCTTCCGGAGGGGCCCCGTGGCGGAACCCTGCCCGCTTCCGACGTTGGACGCTGCCTCGTTCCGAGCCGTGGCGGAGCTGGTGTTCGAGCACACCGGCATCCGCCTGGCTCCGGGCAAGGAGTACTTCGTGGTGTCCCGGCTGGGGAGGCTCCTCCGGGACACGGGATGCTCCCGGTGGGAGGAGCTCCCGGCCGCGATCCTGCGGGCCGGGACCCGGGCCCTGGACGGGCTGGTCCAGGCGGTGCTCACCCTGGAGACCTCGTTCTTCCGGGACGGCCGCCCGTTTCGGGCCCTGCGCGAGGCCCTGGTGCCGGAGATGGTGCGCCGGGGCCCCGCACCCTACCCTCTGCGGATCTGGAGCGCGGGGTGCAGCACGGGGCAGGAGCCCTACAGCATCGTCATGTGCCTGGCGGACCTGCTGGACCGGGGCCGGATCCGGCTGGACCTGCTGGCCACGGACCTGAGCCCCCTGGCCCTGGCCCGAGCCCGCCAGGGGGTGTACGAGCCGTGGGAGCTGGAGCGGGGCCTCGACGAAGGCGACCGGGCGCGGTATTTTGAGCCCCTCGGCCACGGCCGAGCCCGAATCCGGGCCGAGGTGCGGCGGCGGGTCCGGTTCCGGCGGCACAACCTGGTCACCGAGCCCCCGCCGGAGGCCGGGTTCGACGTGGTGTTCTGCCGCAACGTGGGCATCTACTTCGGCCCGGAGACCCTGGTGCGGCTCCACCGCAACCTGGCGGCCGCGCTCCGGCCGGGTGGGGTCCTGGTGCTGGGGGCCGGGGAGACCGTGTCGCCGGAGGTCCCGGGGTTCCGGGCCGAGTACCCCTGCCGGGCCCTGGTGTACCGGCACACAGCGGAGGACCTCCCATGAAGCGTTCCCCACCGCCCCGGCCGCCGGCCGACCGCCGGGCCCACCCGCGGGTCCCGTTGGTGGTTCGGGAGGCCCGCTGCATCGCGGGCATGGAGGTGTTTTTCGGGTACGCCACCAACGTGAGCCGGGGGGGCCTGTTCATCAACTCCCCGCGGGTGCGGCAGCCCGGCGAGGAGTTCGAGATCCGGTTCGGGCTGCCCGGCCTCGACCGGGAGTTCGCGTGCCGGGCCCGCGTGGTGTGGGCCCGGCCCTACCGCCACGACTCCCCCCACCCCCCCGGCTACGGCCTGCGGTTCCTGGACCTGCCCGAGGAGGACGCCCGCCGGATCGACGAGTGGGTGAGGTCACAGGAATAGCTGCCGCACCTCCAGGATGTCGGGCAGGCCCGCCAGGGCCTCGAGCACCTGGGGTTCGGCCGTGCCGTCGATGTTTACCAGGCTGATCGCGGTGCCGCCGGGGGCGGAGCGGCCGTTGTACATCCCGGCGATGTTCACCCCCTGATCCCCCAGGCAGGTGCCGATCTTCCCGATGACCCCGGGCACGTCCCGGTTGTAGATCAGGATCAGGGTGCCCTGGGGCAGGGCGTCGAGCCGGTAGTCGTTGAACCGCACCAGCCGGGGCTCGTGTTTGCCGAACAGGGTGCCCTCGACCCGGTGCTCCCCCGACGGGCCGGCCACCGTGATCGCCACCAGATCGCTGAAGTCCGCGGCCTCGGCCGTGACCCGGGTGGACACCCGTACGCCCCGCTCCCGGGCCACCGCGGGGGCGTTCACCAGGTTCACCCGGGTCTCCAGGGCCGGCGAGAGCAGCCCCACCAGGGCGGCGGCCGTCACCAGGTCGGCCCCCTGGTCGGACGCCTGACCCTGCACCGCCACCTCCACCCGGTCCACCGGCTCGGGCACGGCCTGGGCCAGGAACAGCCCCAGCCTGCGGGCCAGGTCCAGGTACGGGCCGAGCCGGGTCAGGGTCTCGGGGGGCACGCTGGGGGCGTTGAGGGCGTTGGGCGCCACGCCGGTGCGGAGGAACGAGATCACGTTCTCGGCCACCTCCAGGGCGACGCTCTCCTGGGCTTCCACCGTGGAGGCGCCCAGGTGGGGGGTGACCACCACCTCGTCCCGGCCGTAGAGGGGCTTCGGAGGGGGCGGCTCCTGCTCGAACACGTCCAGGGCGGCCGCCGAGACCCGGCCCTCGGCGATGGCACGGTCCAGCGCCTCCTCGTCCACGATGCCCCCGCGGGCGCAGTTGACCACGATCACGCCGGGCTTGACCTTGGCAAACGCCTCGTCGCCCAACAGCCCGCGGGTGTCGGGGGTGAGCGGGGTGTGCACGGTGATCGCGTCCGACTCGGCCAGAAGCCGGTCCAGATCCACCTTCTCCACCCCGAGCTGGGCCGCCCGCTCGTCGGTGAGGTAGGGGTCATAGGCGACCACCCGCATCCGGATGCCCCGGGCCAGCTCGGCCACCACCGAGCCGATCCGGCCCACGCCCACGATCCCCAGCGTCTTGCCCCGGAGCTCCCGGCCCACGAACCGCTTCTTCTCCCACCGGCCGGCCTTCAGGGCCGCGCAGGCCTGGGGCACCTTGCGGGCGGCGCTCATCAGGAGGGTCAGGGCGTGCTCGGCCGTGGTGACCACGTTGCCACCCGGTGCGTTCACCACCGCCACCCCCAGGCGGGTGGCCGCGTCCATGTCGATGTTGTCCACCCCGATGCCGGCCCGGCCCACCACCCGCAGGTCGGTTCCGGCCTCGAGCACCTCCCGGGTCACCCGGACGTTGCTTCGAACGATCACGGCGTGGAACCCGGGCACGGCCCGCGTCAGGGCCTCGGGATCGTTGATTCCCTCCACCCGGACCATGAAGCCGGGTTCGTCGGCGAACCGGTCCAGGGCCGCCTGGCCCAACGAGCAGGTCACGAGCACGCGGAAGGTGTCGGGCATGGAGCGCCTCCTTGGTGTTCATGCCGAGTTGCGTTCAAAGCCATCGGCCCCCTGAGCAAAGGGGCAAGGGATCTGCCTCCGGCCGGGCGCGAAGCCGGGCATTGAGATTCGCCGCGCAGGCACGGGACAGAAGAGCTGGTTTCATGGCAACTCGATGGAATACATACCATTTCGTAGTCCGAACGCCGGAAGCGCTGCGCGGCGAGCTAAGGAGCCGCGCCCGGCTCTCCGGCAGATCCCTTGCCCCGCCCCACGAGAGTTCTCGGTTTGAACGCAACGCGGTATCAGTTGGCCCGAACGGCGGCCAGAACCGCCACGCCGGGCGGGGGGCCACCGAACGCGGCCAGACAGGCCGTGAGATCCTGGGGCAGCGGGTCGGTGACGTCAAGGGGCCCGCCGCCGGCCGGGTGGCGCAGCCGCACCCGGTGGGCGTGGAGGAACATCCGGCCCAGCCCGGTCACGGCGCGCAGGTGTTCGTTGAACTCCGGGTCGCCGTAGCGGCGGTCGAGGGCCAGGGGATGGCCGGCCAGGGCCAGGTGACGGCGGATCTGGTGGGTCCGGCCGGTCACCAGGTCCACCTCGAGCAGGGCCACCCGGAGGGGCTGGGGGTACCGGGCCAGGGTGCGGTACCGGGTCAAGGCCTCCTGTAGCACGGGTCGGGTGCGGGGATGCCCGGCGGGATGCCGGCCCCGGTCCCGGGAGTCCGGGTGGCGGGGGAGGGGGATCCGGATCTCCCCCTCGGCCGGCTCGGGCCATCCGGCCACCAGGGTGAGGTAGGCCTTCTCGATCCGGCCCCTCTGGAGGTTCCGACCCAGGCGGCGCTGGGCCGGGCGGGTCTTGGCCACGAGCACGATCCCGGAGGTCTCCAGATCCAGGCGGTTGGCCAGGGCCGGCTGGAACGGGTCCGCGGGGGCCACACCCAGGTAGGCGCGGACCCGCTCGATCAGGGTGTCGCCGGCGTGGCCCAGGGCGGGGTGGCTCGCGCACCCCGGCGGCTTCGAGACCACCAGCAGATGGGGGTCCTCCCTCACCACCCGGAACGGCCCGGCCGGCGTGTCCACCTGCTCGTGCTCCCGGTCGGCCGGGGGCACGCAGGGACGGGCCGGCCGCACCAGCTCCACCGACACGGTGTCCCCCGCGCTCAGCCGGTCCAGGGCCCGGCAGCGCGTGGCGTTCCGCCGGATCTCGCCCGATCGGGCCTTGCGGAACACCTCGCGCGGATCCAAATCGGGGAACGCCGTCCTCACGGCGTCGTACACGGTCTTTCCGGCCCAGGCGGGCCCGACCCTGAGGTGCCGGACGACCCGCTCCAGCTCCGCCTCGGGCTCGGCCTCGGCCAGGGTCACCTCAGCACCCCCCGAGGCCGGTGCGGGGCCCTGCGAACAGCTCGTCGCCCCGCACGGCCCTGCGGTCCACCAGGGTCTCCATCACCAGCAGGGCGCCGCAGGGGGAAGCCCCTTCGCTCTTGTCGGGCCGCCGGAACGGGCAGCGGTAGGGGTAGAGCTCGCACCGGATGCACACGGCCCGCAGCAGCAGGGCGTCGTGCTGGTTGCGCCAGCGCAGGGGCGCGCCCCGGAGCCGCTCCACCACCCGGAAGGCCGGCGAGCCGGGCGTGACCCGGTCCCGGAGCCAGGCGAACGCAGCGCACTTCTGCCGCTCGTCCCAGGGCTTGAAGAGCCGGCAGTGCTCGGCGCAAACGGCCCGTTCCAACACTTCTTCGTGGGTGCGCATGGGTGGCCTCTCCAGGGCTCTGCAAGAAGGTTCAGGGTACCAATCCGGCCCGTCGGGTCAAGCGCAAAACGATGTGCGCTTGTGCGGCGGGGACGGGGGATGGCACACTGCGCCCCCACGGCGGCCCGGTCCGACCCCTGCGGGGCCGGGCATGGGATTCGCCGCGCAGGCACGGGGCAGCAACAATGGTTTCATGACTACCCGGCCGGCGACGAACGGTTTCACGGTACGAGCGTTGGAGGCTTTGCGCGGCGAGCCAAGGAGCCGCACGCGGCTCTCCAGCAGACCCCGTGCCTCCGAGCTTTGGCGCGGTTTGAGGGCCGCCTGGCGGGCCGAAGGCCCCAGAGCGACGACCAACAACCGAAGTTCTTTGGAAGGGGGCGGAGCTTTGTCTCGGTGGTTGGGGCTCATCGCGGGGGTGTGGGCGGCCGTGGCGATGGCGGCCGACCCCTACGGGATGGTGGTTGAGGCGTTTCGGCG
>JAADGT010000052.1 GCA_013152215.1 Deltaproteobacteria bacterium | reverse complement strand
GCCCCGAACGGCCCGTAATGACGGGAGAAGTCACCCATCAGGTCGAAGTGAGGGGCGAACCGGGACTGGAGCAGGATCCGGGCCGTGTTCCCCCCTACGGGCACGGCCCGGCCGACCTCGAACCGGTTCTCCGCGTCCAGCGCGAAGTGGTGGGCGCAGCCGGGGATGGTTCCGCGGTACCGGGCGGCCTGGCCGTAGTCCTCCTCCCCGTCCTCCAGGTCGAGCACCTTGAACAGCCGGAAGGTCACCGCCCAGAACCCCACCCCGCCCAGCCGGGACTCCAGGTGGGGGTCTGCCAGTCTCAGTGGATGGCGCCCGACGATGCGGGGATCCACGAACCCGGCCCGGCGGGCCGTGCGCACGAAGTCCCCCACGTAGGCGGCCCCGCCCAGGTGCTCGTGCACCACCTCCGGGTCGGAGGCCACCTCGTCGGGCAGCCGCCGGTCGGTGTACACATCGGCGAAGTAGAACTCCCCGCCGGGCTTGAGCACCCGGTACACCTCCCGGAGCACCTGCAGGGCCGGCCGCACCAGGTTGAGGGCCCGGTTCGAGATCACCACGTCGAACCCCTCGTCCTCCACCCCGGCCGCCTCCAGGTTCTCGATGTTCCCCTGGCGGAAGGCCACGTTCGGCTCCGGGTGACCGAAGGCCCGCATGGCCGCCTCCACGTTGCGCCGCCCCACCTCCAGGTTGTCCGGATCCCGGTCCAGGCCCATCACGAAACCCGTGGGGCCGACCAGGGCCGCACACAGGAACACGTCCCGGCCGGTGCCACACCCCAGGTCCAACACCCTGCGCCCCTCGATGGCCTCTGGGATCGGCGACCCGCACCCGGTGAACCGCTCCACCACCTCCTGCGGAAGCCGGGCCATGATCTGCCGCAGCCGCACCGGCGGCTCGGGGCCGGTGCCGGCCGAGGACAGGGTCAGGGCGTTCCCGAACCGCTCCCGGGGCAACCAGGGAGAGGCTTCGCTCGCGGACATGACGAAACTCCCTCGCGGGTCACATCTTGTACTTGCCAAAGGCCTCGGGATCGAGGCCCTCCAGGAACTCCTTCCAAGGATCGTCGTCCCCTTCGCTGCCCCCGCCGCCCGGCTCCTTCACCTCCACGGCCGCGGCTCGCTTGAGCACGGATTCCTCGGCAAAGATCGCGGCACCCGTGCGAAGCGCCAAGGCCATGGCGTCCGAGGGCCGGCTGTCGATCAAACGTTTGACCCCGCCGGGGAGCTCCAGGTGGATCTTGGCGTGGAACACGTTGTCCTCCAGGCTGTCGATGTCCACGCGGTGCACCGAGGCCCCCACCTCCTCCAACACCATGCGCAGCAGATCGTGGGTCATGGGCCTCGGCGGCCGCACCCCTTCCATGGCGTACGCGATGGCCGCCGCCTCGGGCACCCCGATCCAGATCGGCAGCGTGTACCGTCCCTCGGTGTCCTTGAGGAGTACCACCGGCCCCTTGGACCGGGGGTCCAGGGCCACGGCCTCGATCTTCATCTGAACGTACACGCCACGCCTCCCGGCCGATGGTCCGGCCCGACGCTCGGGGCGGCCGGGACCTCTCCCCGAAGGGAGTTCACGGCCGCCGCCGTGATCCGAACGTCCACCTCCCGGCCGACCCACGTCGGATCGCCCGGAAAGTTCACGATCTTGTTCTCCGGCGTCCGGCCGCTCACCTGGCCCCCTCCGGCCTTGCTGGGGCCCTCAACCAACACCGGCCTTACCGTCCCCACGAGGGCCTGGTTGCGCTCGAGGGTGTGGGCCTGCTGCAGGGCCTGCAGCCGCGCCAGCCGCTCCTCCTTCACCCGCTCCGGCACGGGCTCGGGCAGGCGGGCCGCCAGGGTGCCCGGCCGCGGAGAGAACTTGAAGCTGAACAGCCCGTCGAACCGCACCCGCTCCATCACCTCGAGCGTGGCCAGGAAGTCCTCCTCGGTCTCCCCCGGGAACCCCACGATCATGTCCGAGGTGATCGCGATCCCGGGCCGGGTCTCCCGCAAGCGCTCCACCAGCGAGAGGTACCGGGCCACCGTGTATCTCCGCCGCATGGCCTCCAGCACCCGGTCCGACCCGGACTGGAGGGGCAGGTGGATGTGGGGCATCAGCGCGGGCACGTCGCCGAAGCAGCGAATCAGATCGTCGGACAGGTCCTTGGGATGGCTCGTGGTGAACCGGATCCGAAGGAGCCCCGGAATGCGGGCGAGCCGGCGCACCAAGGCCGGGAAGTCGGCCTCTCCCCGGGGCTTGAGGCCGTAGGAGTTCACGTTCTGCCCCAGCAGGGTCACCTCGGCCACGCCCTGCGCCACCAAGCGCTCCACCTCGGCCACCACCTCGTCGACGGGCCGCGACAGCTCCCGGCCCCGCACGTAGGGAACGATGCAGTAGGCGCAGTAGTTGTCGCACCCCTGCATCACGGTCACGTAGGCCGTGACCGCCCGGGCCCGGTGGTGGGCGTAGAACGCCTCGAGCCGCTCGGGGTCCTGCTCCTCGGGGGTCGCCACGATCCGTCGGCCGGTGCGCCGAACCCGGGCCACCAAGTCCGGCACGTCGTGGAGGACGTGGGTGCCGAACACGAGGTCCACGTAGGGGGCCCGACGGAACAGGCGGCGGCCCGCATCCTGGGCCACGCACCCCCCCACCGCGATCGTCAGATCGGGGCGCCGGTCCTTGAGCAGGCGGTACCGACCCAACTGGGAGAACAGCTTCTGTTCCGCCTTCTCCCGGATGGCGCAGGTGTTCACCACGATCAGGTCCGCCTCGTCCGGCTGGGCCACCTCCAGGTGACCGGCCTCCTCCAGAAGGCGGGCCAGAACCCCCGAGTCGTGGTCGTTCATCTGGCACCCAAACGTCTGAACGTAGAACCGCAAGGAATCCATGTTGGTACCTGCAATCAGTAACTTCCGCTAGGACGCTAGGAGGCTGGGAGGCTAGGAGGCTTGAAAACCTCCCGGATTCCCACGACTTCTAGGAATCACCATGTCTCTTCGCCTCCACCTCCCGGTCCGGGGGGCATGAGTTTCAGGGGCCAGAATTCAGAAGTCGGTGGACAGGGAAAAGGATCTTCGGTACCCCGAGAGGATCCCCCCGGGAACCCAAGCTGCTTTTCGGGATTCCCTGTCTTCATGTCCGCTGAAATCTGTCTCCTGAACCCCCTGCCCGCCTCCTGCACCTGGGAACCTTCAGACTATCACGCCGGCCGCGGGCCGGAAACCCCGGCGGCCCCTGCGGCCGGCTCCGGTTCCCGGACGGCGGACCCGGGAAATACCCGTTCGGGTAGAAGAGTTTATCCTGCCGTTCCGTTGACGCGCTGCAGCAGCGCGATTATTCAGGTGATCTCATCCGCCGGCCGGCACCCGTCCGCTGCCGGCCCATCCAGACCAGGCCGCGCAAAGGCAGAGCCCAGCCGGCCGCATGAGGAGGTCATCCCGTGCAAACCGATCTGATGCGGCAGTGGCTCCGGTTCGCCGCCGACGCCCTGGAAGGCACCGAGTCGCTTCGCAAGGCGATGGAGTCCTTGGGGGCCAAGCCCCCCGGCCCCGAGGACCTGACCCGGTGGGCCCGGCTCTGGCTGCCCGACGAGGCAGGCCAAACCGATCCGCAGAGCCTCCAGAACGTCCTGGAGGCCTGGTGGGACATGCTCGGCGTGGTCCCCAGGTACCGGTACATTGAGCTCGCCCGGCGGTACGAGGATCTCAAGGCCCGGCTAGAGGAGGCGGAGGAGACGGTCCGGCACCTTCGAATCCTGCTGAGGGAACAGGGCGGGCCCGCCGAGGCAGGGGCCGCCTTGGACCGGTGGGCCGAGATCACCGAGAAGACACTGCAGGCCCAGATGGAGTGGGCCCGCGCCTGGCTCGACCCCTCGAAGGCGGGCTCCGGCGACAAGAAGTAGCCGCCCGGCGTCGGGGCGGGGCGATCCAGCGATGTCCGGGGCCGTTGCCGACGGGCAGAAGGCCTGACCAAAAACCGGCGACCGATGACCGATGTTATTGACGCGGCCACGACACAGGCCCGTTTCCTCAGAGGCCGAGGCAAGGGACCTGCCTCCGGCCGGGCGTGAAGCCGGGCGTTGAGATTCGCCGTGCAGGCACAGGACATTCGAACACCGGACGCGCTGCGCGGCAAGCTAAGGGGCCGCACCCGGCTCTCCGGCAGGTCCCCCCGATCAGGGGAGTGGGGGCGGCCATTTGACCGCCGGGGTAATACTACGGCCCGAGCCGAAAGGAGGGTCTTGCGATGAACTGGAACGAGCAGATGCAGCAGGCGACCAAGGCGTGGACCGAGCTGCAACGCACCTGGTGGGAACGGTGGATGCCGGCCGCGGGGAAGACCGGCAGCACCGGAGACGGCCCCTGGTCCCAGTGGCTGGAGGGCTGGCGCCGGCAGATGGCCCGATCCCTCGAAGCGTGGGCCCGCGGCCGGCCAGGCCTGCCTCCGCAGGTGGTGCGCTCGCTGTTCGCCGGGGAGGAGGTGTTCTTCCGGTTCGTGGCGTTCGTGTCCCAGATGCTCCAGAGCCTGGCGCCCCAGATTGAGGCCGGGGAGGACTGGGTCGACCTTCTGCGGCGGTACGTGGACCAGATCAAAAAGGACCTGGAGGAGAACCCCTTGCGGTGGTTCCCCACGGCCCAGGGAACCGCGGCCGTGGCCGAGGAGCTGCCCGAGTTGTGGCGCCTGTGGGCCTCCGAGACCCAGAAGATGATGGCTCCGTGGATGGAGTCCACCCGGGAGGCGGGGGGCCACCTGGGCGAGGCGATGGCCGGTGACCGGCGGGCCGTGCTCAAGATGATGAACGTGTTCTGGGACACCTACGAGTCCACCCTCGGCCGGTTCCTGGCCGCGCCGGCCATCGGGTACACCCGGGAGTTCCAGGAGAAGGTGACCCGGGCCTACGAGACTTGGATGGACGTGCAGAAGGCCCAGGCCGAGTTCCAGGCCGAGGTCACCAACGCGGGCGTCCGAGCCATGGAGACCCTGCTGCGCGAGCTGGTGGAGCGAGCCGAAAAGGGCAAACCGATCACCAGCGCCCGCCAGCTGTTCGACCTGTGGGTCTCGTGCGCCGAGAAGGCCTACTTCGAGGTGGCCAGCACCGAGTCCTTCGCCGAGATCCAGGGCCGGTTCGTGAACGCGGCCATGCACTACCGGGTGCACGAGCGCCAGGTCGTGGAGGAGTTCGCCCGGGCCCTGCACCTGCCGACCCGCACCGAGCTCGACGACGCTTACCGTCACATGCACGAGCTTCGACGGGAGGTGAAGGCCCTGCGACGCGAGCTCGACGCGCTCCGTGAGGCCCAGGAGGCCCGAGAGGCCGCACCGAAGAAGCCGGCGGCCGGCGGCCGGTCCCGCCGGGGCCGGGCCAAGGCCGCGGGTGCGGCCAAGACCACCTCGAACGAGGCGCAGACCGAGCCAACCGCCCCGGCGGACGCCGGGCCCGAACAGGAGGGGTGAGCCGTGTTCCCGATCCAGATCACGCCCGACCAGGCCATGCGCGAGGCCGTGGACTTCCACCGGAAGCTCGTGCGCGGCCTCGACTCCATCGTGGACATCAGGGAGATCGACGTGGCCCCCACGCCCAAGGAGGCCGTGTACCGCGAGGACGACGTGGTTCTCTACCACTACCTCCCCCGTCGGAAGCGGCCCTGCAAAGTGCCGATCCTCATCGTGTACGCCCTGGTGAACCGCCCGTACATGGTGGACATCCAGGAAGACCGGTCCATGGTCCGGAACCTCCTGGACCAGGGCATGGACCTGTACCTGATCGACTGGGGCTACCCGGACCGGGCCGAGCGCTGGCTCACGCTGGACGACTACATCAACGGGTACATCCACTCCTGCGTCGAGGTGATCAAGCGGCGCCACGGCCTGGACCGGATCAACCTCCTGGGCATCTGCCAGGGGGGAACGTTCAGCCTCTGCTACACGGCGCTGCACCCGGAGAACATCCAGAACCTGATCACCATGGTGACCCCGGTCGACTTCCACGTGAAGGACGGCCTGCTCAACATCTGGTCCCAGCATCTCGACGTGGACACCATGGTGGAGGCGTTCGGGAACGTGCCCGGCGAGTTCATGAACTGGGGGTTCCTGATGCTGAAGCCGTGGCAGCTCATGGTGCAGAAGTACGTCGGGTTCGTGTCGGTGCTGGACGACGAGGAGAACCTGCGGAGCTTCCTGCGGATGGAGAAGTGGATCTTCGACAGCCCGGATCAGGCCGGTGAGGCGTTCCGGGAGTTCATCAAGGAGTTCTACCAAAACAACAAGCTGATCCGGGGCGAGGTGGAGCTCGGCGGCCGCAGGGTGGACCTGGGGAACATCACCATGCCGGTGCTGAACATCTTCGCCAACGAGGACCACCTGGTGCCCCCTTCCTCCTCCAAGGCCCTCGAGAAGGTCGTGGGCACCCAGGACTTCACCACGCTATCGTTCCCCGGCGGTCACATCGGCATCTACGTGAGCAGCCGGTCCCAGCGGGAGCTGGCCCCGACCATCGCCCGGTGGGTGAAGGAACGGGTGTAGGAGGGGCCCCATGAGGATCGAGGGATCCCGGATCCTTATCACCGGGGGGGCGCGGGGCCTGGGTCGTCGGTTCGCCCTGGACCTGGCCCGGGCCGGGGCCCGGGTGGGGGTGTGCGCCACCAACGAGGAGCGCCTAGCCCGGCTGGCCGAAGAGGCCCGCCAGCAAGGCGTGGAGATCTGGACCCACCGGGCCGACGTGGCCTCCGAGGTGGAGGTGCAGGGGCTGTTCGATCGGTTCGTGGAGCGGTTCGAAGGGATCGACGCCCTGGTGGCCAACGCCGGGATCACCCGGGACGCCCTGTTCGTCAAGAAGAAGGACGGCGCCGTCCAGGCGATGCCCACGGCCTACTGGAACGAGGTCGTCGACGTGAACCTCACGGGGGTGTTCCTGTGCGGGAGGGAGGCGGCCAAGCGCATGGCCGAGCAGGGGACGGGGGGGGTGATCGTGTCGATCTCGTCCGTGAACCGCTCCGGCGCCATCGGTCAGACGAACTACTCCGCCACCAAGGCGGGCATCGACGCCATGACCGTGGTGTGGGCCAAGGAGCTTGCGCGCTACGGCATTCGGGTGGCGGCCCTCGCCCCGGGGTACGTGGCCACGGACATGACCGCCCAGATGCGCGAGGACGTGCGGAGGAAGATCGAGGCCATGATCCCCCTCGGCCGTATGGCACGGCCCGAGGAGATCTCCCACGCCCTGCGGTTCATCCTGGAGAACGACTACGTCCACGGACGGGTCATCGAGGTGGACGGAGGGCTGAGGATCTGAGGGGGGCGGCCCTTTCTATCAGCTCGGCAACCAAATACGCTCGTTTTCTTCAGAGAGGGGGCAAGGGACCTGCCTCCGGCCGGGCGCAAAGCCGGGCGTTAAGATTCGCCGCGCCGGCAGGGGGCACAGGAGCTGGTTTCATCGCAACTCGTTAGAACGGGTACCATTTCGCGG
>JAADGT010000084.1 GCA_013152215.1 Deltaproteobacteria bacterium | reverse complement strand
TGACCGTTCGGTGGGGCACGAACGAATTCACGGTACGAGCGTTGGAGGCGCTGCGCGGCGAGCTAAGGAGCCGCACGCGGCTCTCCAGCAGGCCCCATGCCCCCGAGCTTTGGCGCGGTTCGAGAGCCGCCCGGCCGCCTAGCTGCCTAGCCGCCTGGCGGGCCGAAGGCCCCCGACCGACGACCAACGACCGAAGTTACTGGGAAGGGAGCATTTTCGCGGCCACGGATGAACACAGATTTTCACGGATGTAGAAGCGGCAAACCGCGCCGGACGTAACCGTTTGTCGGTTCCATCTGTGTTCATCCGTGTGAATCCGTGGCTCCCCCCCAACGATTCACGAGAAACGCTTTCACCCCACAGGAGGACGCCATGGCCAAGTACGTGTACACGTTCGGGGCGGCTCGGGCCGAGGGTCGGGCCGACATGAAGGACCTGTTGGGCGGCAAGGGCGCCAACCTGGCGGAGATGTGCCATCTGGGCATCCCGGTTCCGGCGGGGTTCACCATCACCACCGAGGTGTGCACCTACTACTACGACCACGGCGGCACCTACCCCGAGGGGTTGCGGCAGGAGGTGGAGAAGGCCCTGACGTTCATGGCCGAGGTCATGGAGGCCCGGTTCGGCGACCCGGACAACCCACTCCTGGTCAGCGTGCGCAGCGGCGCCCGCCAGTCCATGCCGGGCATGATGGAGACCGTGCTCAACGTGGGCCTGTGCTCCTCCACGATCCCGGGCATGGTGCGGCGGACGGGTAACGAGCGGTTCGTGTACGACTCGTACCGCCGGCTCATCATGATGTACGCAGACGTGGTCATGGAGAAGGCCGCGGGGATCGAGCCGGCCGAGGGCGAGGCGATTCGCCTCCAGCTCGAGCACCTCATGGAGGCCCGCAAGAAGGAAAAGGGGGTCACCGCCGACACCGACCTCACGGCCGACGACCTCAAGGACCTGTGCGACGCGTTCCGCCGCCGGGTGGAGGAGGTGCTGGGCAAGCCGTTCCCCGACGACCCGATGGACCAGCTGTGGGGGGCCATCGGGGCGGTGTTCCAGAGCTGGAACGGCAAGCGTGCGGTCCAGTACCGGCGTATCGAGGGGATCCCGGACGAGTGGGGCACGGCGGTGAACGTGCAGGCCATGGTGTTCGGGAACATGGGCGACCGCAGCGCCACCGGAGTGGGGTTCACCCGGAACCCGGCCACCGGCGAAAACTCCTTTTACGGAGAGTGGCTCCCCAACGCCCAGGGCGAAGACGTGGTGGCGGGCATCCGCACCCCGTACGCCATCAATGAGGAGAGCAAGAACGACGCGAACCGCCACCTGCCCACCCTCGAGGAGGCCATGCCCGAGGCCTACCAGGAACTCCTGGAGGTCCGGAACCGGCTGGAGCGCCACTACCGCGACATGCAGGACATCGAGTTCACCGTGCAAGAGGGCCGGGTGTGGCTGCTGCAGACCCGCACGGGCAAGCGCAACGGCCCGGCCGCGGTGCGCATGGCCGTGGACATGGTGGACGAGGGCCTGATCGACAAAGCCGAGGCCGTCATGCGAGTGAAGCCCAACCAGCTCGACGAGCTGCTGCACCCCATGGTGGATCCGAACGCCGAGAAGTCGGCCCGGCCCCTGGCCCGTGGGCTGCCGGCCGGGCCGGGTGGGGCCACCGGCCGCATCGTGCTGACCCCGGAACGGGCCGAGGAGCGGGCAGCGGCCGGTGAAACCGTGATCCTGGTGCGGATCGAGACGAGCCCGGAGGACGTGCACGGCATGCATGCGGCCGAGGCCATCGTCACGGCCAAGGGCGGCATGACCTCCCACGCCGCCCTGGTGGCGCGGGGGTGGGGGAAGACCTGCGTCGTCGGATGCGGCGCCCTCGAGATCGACGTGGCGGCCGGGACCGTGACGGTGGGCGACACCGTGCTGCGCGAAGGCGACGTGATCACGGTGAACGGCACCAAGGGTGTGCTGTACGCCGGCGAGCTGCCGCTGATCGTGCTGGACCCCGAGCGCAACGAGCACCTGGCCCGGTTCCTGGGGTTCTGCGACGAGCTGAGGCGGCTGGGCGTGCGCACCAACGCCGACCGGCCCGAGGACGCGGCCCAGGCCCGCCGGTTCGGGGCGGAGGGCATCGGCTTGTGCCGCACCGAGCACATGTTCTTCGGCGAGGAGCGGATCCGGGCCATGCGCGAGATGATCCTGGCGGAGACCCCGGAGGAGCGGGCCCGGGCCCTGGAGAAGCTGCTGCCTTACCAGAAGGAGGACTTCAAAGGGATCTTCCGGGCCATGGAGGGCCTGCCGGTGACCGTGCGGCTGCTGGATCCCCCGCTGCACGAGTTCGTGCCCCACGAGGACGCCCAGATCCGGGAGCTGGCAGAGACCATGGGCAAGGACCCCGAGGCCGTGAGGACCCGGGTGGCGCAGCTGCGGGAGATGAACCCCATGCTGGGCCATCGGGGGTGTCGGCTGGGGATCAGTTACCCGGAGATCACCCGAATGCAGGCCCGGGCGGTGCTGGAGGCCGCGGCCGAGCTGCGCAAGGAGGGCGTGGACGCCCGGCCCGAGATCATGGTCCCGCTGGTGGGGCACGTGGCCGAGCTGCAGGACCAGAAGCGGATCATCCTGGAGGTGGCCGACGAGGTGAGGCGGGCCACCGGCGTGGACGATCTTCCGTTTCTGGTGGGCACCATGGTGGAGGTGCCGCGGGCGGCCCTCACCGCCGGGGAGATCGCATCCGAGGCCGAGTTCTTCAGCTTCGGCACCAACGACCTCACCCAGATGACGTGCGGGTTCAGTCGAGACGACGCCGGATCGTTCCTGCCCGTGTACGTGGACCGGGGGATCTACCCCAAGGACCCGTTCCAGAGCATCGACCAGGAAGGGGTGGGGCAGTTGGTGGCCCTGGGAACCGAGCGGGGCCGGGCGGCGCGGGCCGACCTCAAGGTGGGGGTGTGCGGCGAGCACGGCGGAGACCCCGACTCCATCGGGTTCTTCCACCGGGTCGGCCTGGACTACGTGTCGTGCAGCCCGTTCCGGGTGCCGATCGCCCGGCTGGCCGCGGCTCAGGCGGCGGTGTCGGAGAAGGCGTGAACCCCAAGGGGCTGCGCGCGGCGGTCGTTGCCGTGGTCCTGGTCTGGGCCGCGGCTGCCGGGGCCACCCCGGGTGGGGTGGCCCACGTGACCCTGGCCTCGGGCCTGGCCCAGAGCCGCTCACGCACCTGTGGAACCTGCCACAATCCCGAGTTCTCCCTGTGGATCCGCCACCCCCACAGCCACTTCCTCATCGATCCGGATCGGGACCCACGGCTGGTCAAGGCCCGGTGGGGCAGGCGGGTCGAGGGGTGGCCGGAGCACGTGGAGGGCCGGTTCGAGCGGGACCAGGTGGCCCTGGCCTACGGCATCATCCAGATCCAGGTGTACTTCCGGCGGGACCCGGACGGGTACCGGCTCCTTCCGGCCCAGTGGAACCTGGCCAGGCGCCGGTGGGAGCCCCTGCCGGCCAGCCTCGAGGCGGTGCTCCGCAAGGGCCTCACCTGGGAGGACGGGTGTGCCGGGTGCCACACCACGGGGTACGACCCCACCACCCGCACGTTTCCCGAGGCGAACGCCGGATGCTCCGCCTGTCATGGCGACGGTGAGGCCCACGCCGGCTCAGGGGGACGGGAGCCGATCCTCCGGCCCACCGCCCTGACCCCCCTGACCCGGGCTGCCCTGTGCGGGGCGTGCCATAGCCGAGGTCGGAGCCTCGACGGCAAACATCCCTATCCCGTGGGGTTCCGGCCGGGGGACCGGCTGGAGTCCCGATTCGAGCTCATCCGGCCCGACCCCGAGCGGACCACCTCCCATTTCTGGCGGGGGGGTGCCGAACGGCTCCCGTTCATGGAGTACCAGGGGTTCGTGGAGAGCCGGCACGCCGGGGTGGGGCTGTCGTGCACCACCTGCCACCTTCCCCACGGTTCCGAATACCCCCACAGCCTGCGGCGCCGAAGCGAGGAGATCTGCTCGGGGTGCCACGAGGAGCCCGAGCTGGCCCTGGTTCCCGCCCACGAGCGCCACCCCGAGGACGAGGCCGGGTGCATCGACTGCCACATGGCCGTCACCAACCCGGACCGTGGGGCCTACCGGGTGCGGACCCACACGCTTCGGGTGTGGGTGGCGGAAGACCCCGGCGGTGGTAGGGTGTACTCGGCATGCACCAGCGTGTGCCACACGGACCGAGACGGAACGTGGGCACGAAAGCGGATGGAGGCCTGGAGGGTCCGATGAGGCAGCCGGGGGGCGTAACGATCTTGGTGGTGGACGACGACCCGGCCGTGTTACCCCTGCTGGAAGCGGCCCTGGACGACGAGGCCGTCTCGTTCCGCGGGGCAGCGGACGGGGCCGAGGCCCTGGCACTGCTGGACCAGGGCCTGGAGCCGGACCTGGTCGTGCTCGATTGGGTGATGCCGGGCATGGACGGGCTGGGGTTCCTCGCCCGGTTTCGGGAGCGGCCGGGTGCCGAGAGGGTGCCGGTGCTCCTGCTCACCGGCCGCAGGGACGCGGACCACGTGGCCGAGGGGCTCGAGGCCGGGGCGAACGACTACCTGGTGAAGCCCTTCGACCTCATGGAGCTGAGGGCTCGGGTGCGGGCCGCCCTCCGGCTGCGGCGGGTGTTCCGGGAGCTCGACGAGGCCCGAGCGGCTCAGCTCGAGCGGGAACGGCTGCGGGTGGTGCTGGAGACGGCCGGGGCCGTGGCCCACGCCCTCAACCAGCCGCTGACCGCGGTGGGGCTCAAGACGGAGACCCTGCTGGACCGGCTCGGGCCCGACAGCCCCTGGCGGGGCGACCTGGAGTTCGTCCACAGGGGGATCCGCAGGATCTCTCGGGCCGTGGCGAAGATCCGCCGCCTGGCGGTGTACCGCACGGCTCGCTACCTGGAGGGACTCGATATTGTGGACCTGGGGGCGGAAGAGGGAGAAGGGGAGTGAGCCGAACGGACGCGGCTCCGGTTTCATGGGAAGATCTTCTAGACCGGCTGAGCCACGAGTTCAAGACCCCCCTGGTGTCCATCAAGGGGCATGCGGAGCTCCTGCTCGATCGTGCCCCGGTGGGACTGGACCCCACCGCCCGGGAGTGGGTGCGCCGGATCGCTGCGGCCGCCAACCGCCTGAACGCCGTGCTGCGGAAGGTCACGGCCGAGGCCCACACCCGTGAAGCCTGGACCTACCTGGCCCGGCCGGTGGAGCCGGGACGGTGGTTGGAGGCGTGCTTGGCCGAGGCTCGCACCCTAGGGGCGGGCCGGCGGCTTTCGTGGGAGTGCCGGGTGCCTGAAGGTCTGCCCGCGGTGGCCGTAGACCCCGAGGCCGGCCGGGACGCGCTGCTGGAGCTCCTGCAGAACGCCGCCCGGGCCACGCCGGACGGCGGAACCGTGCGGGTGCAGGCGGTGGCGCTCGAGCGAGCCGGAAAGCCTGGCGTGTGCGTGACGGTGGAGGACACCGGCGTCGGGATGCCCCGGGGGGGCGAGGCCGAGCGGTGCTTCGAGCGGTTCGTAACCCTGACCCCCCTCCGCGCCCACCACAGCGGTGATTTCGAGTTCGGGGCGGTGGGGTTGGGGCTCGGCCTCCCCATGGTGCGGGGCATCGCCCGGGCCCACGGGGGGGAGGCGTGGGCCGAGGGGAGCGGGAGGGATCCCGAGCGGATGCCGGGGGCCCGGGTCCATCTGTGGCTGCCGGCGGCCTCGGCCGGTGAGAGGGAGGAGCCTGAGGCCGGTGGACGGGTGCTCCTGATTGAGCCCGATCCCCAGGCCCGGCAGGTGATGGCCAAGGGGCTGGCCCCACGGTTCGATGTGGTGGCGCCCGACGATCCCGAGGAGGCCCTGAAGCTGTGGGCCTGGTCGGGGCCATGGGCCGGGGCGGTGGTGGAGCCCCGGGGAGCCGGAGGGGCGGGGTTCGTGGCGCGTCTAGCCTCGGTGGAGGGAAGGGCTCCCGTGATCGTGTACACGGCCGGCCCCGCCTCAGACGCCGCGTTCTGGCGACGCCTGGGAGCCGACGCATGGGTCTCCAAGCCCGCCCGCGCCCGGACGCTGCGCCAGCACCTGGAACGCCTGGCCGCGAGGTAAAGTCGGTCCACGGTCCACGGTCCACGGTCGCCGGTCGCCCGTCACGCGTCACCCGTCACCGATCACCCGTCACGGGCCTTCGGCCCCACCCCCTGTCCTCTGGATTCTGTTCTCTGACCCCCGACATGGAGACGTCTCCCATGCGTTTTGCCAAGACCGACCGCGACGCCGTGATCGTGAGCGCCGTGCGCACCCCCATCGGAAAGTTCGGAGGGAGCCTGAAGGGCCTGAGGGCCCACAGGCTGGCAGCCGTGGTGATGGACGAGGCCCTGCGACGGGCGGGCTTGGCCGGGGCCGACCTGGACGAGGTGATCGCGGGCGAGTGCATCCAGTGCCCCGACGAGGCCAACACGGCCCGCACCGCCGCGCTGGCCGCGGGCATCCCGGTGGAGGTCCCGGCCTTCACGGTGCAGAAGCAGTGCTCCTCGTCCATGCAGGCCTTGGGGTCGGCCCGGCTCCTGGTCACTGCGGGCGAGGCCGGAGCCGTGCTGGTGGTGGGGGTGGAGAGCATGTCCAACGCCCCCTACGTGCTGAAGACCGCCCGGTGGGGCCAGCGCTTGACCCATGGGGAGATGACCGACAGCCTGTGGGAGCTCCTGAACTCCGGCAGCCGGATCCTCGGCAGCGAGATGATCATGGGGCTCACCGCCGAGAACCTGGCCGAGCGCCACGGCATCTCCCGGGCCGACCAGGACGAGGTGGCCCTGCGGAGCCACCGCAACGCCGAGGCCGCGATCCGGGCCGGCCGGTTCGGCGACGAGATCGTGCCGGTGCGGGTGCCGGGCCGGAAGGGGGAGACCGTGGTGGACACGGACGAGCACCCCCGGTTCGGCCTCACCCTGGAGGATCTGGCGAAGCTTCCGCCCGCTTTCAAGGAGGGGGGGACGGTCACGGCTGGAAACAGCTCGGGCCTGAACGACGGGGCGGCTGCCGCCGTGATCACCAGCCGGGCCCGGGCCCGGGCGCTGGGGCTTCCCATCCTCGGCCGGGTGGTGGCCCAGACCAGCGCAGGGGTGCCGCCTGAGATCATGGGCTACGGCCCGGTGCCCGCCACCCGGAGGCTGCTGGAGCGTACCGGGATCGGCCTGGGGGACATCGGGCTGGTGGAGCTGAACGAGGCGTTCGCGGCCCAGTACCTGGCCTGTGAGCGGGATCTGGGGCTCGACCGGGAACGGGTCAACGTGAACGGGAGCGGCATCGGCCTGGGGCATCCGGTGGGGGCCACGGGTCTCAGGCTGGTCGTGAGCCTGCTCCACGAGATGCGGCGGCGGGGCGTGGAGCTGGGTCTCGCCACCCTGTGCGTGGGCGGCGGCATGGGCATGGCCACCCTGATGGAAGCGGAGGGCTGAGGGGAGCCCCTGCGATCAGCTCCCTTCCTTGACTCCCCTCTCTCCCCGGGAGAGGGGTGGGGGGG